>JAFRIS010000010.1 GCA_017432665.1 Bacilli bacterium | reverse complement strand
TTACTTTTTTTTCCTTTTTATTTTTATTTTTCTTTTCCATTTACATCAAATCCTTAAATAAACCATATATATATTTTTCAATATCAAATGTTTGTAAATCATCTTTAGTTTCACCTAAACCAATATACTTAACCGGTATACCTACACTTTCTTTAATCGCAAGAACTATACCACCTTTAGCAGTACCATCTAGTTTAGTTAAAACAATACCTGTAATATTAGTTATTTCTTTAAAAGCTTCTGCTTGACTAATACCATTTTGTCCCGTAGTAGCATCTAAAACTAATAGTGTTTCACAAGCTCCTCCATCTACTAAAGAATCAATGACTTTATTCATTTTTTCTAATTCTTTCATTAGATTAACTTTATTCTGTAATCTACCAGCTGTATCCACTAAAACTACATCATAATCTTCATCTTTTGCTTTTACTATTCCATCATAGACAACACTTGCAGGATCACTACCTTCTTTACCGAAGAAACCTACACCTACTTTTTCACTCCATTCATGAAGTTGTTCAACAGCTCCAGCCCTAAAGGTATCAGCTCCTACCATTAAGACTTTTTTACCTTCATCTTTTAACTTATTAGCTATCTTCGCAATAGTAGTAGTCTTACCTACTCCATTAACTCCAATAAATAAAATAACTGAAACATCATTATCATTATAATTAATTTTATTGCTTAGCACTTCTTCATTGACATAAATAATGAATAACTCATCGACAATTATTTCTTTTAATAGTTCTGGATCTTCAATACTTTCAGACTTAACTCTATCTCTGAGTCTATCCATAAAATCCATTACTGTGTTAACTCCGATATCTGCCATAATAAGAATCTCTTCTAATTCTTCAAAATATTCTTCAGTTACTTTATTATATTTGTTAGTTAAATTAGCTAATTTTGAAACAAAACCCTGACGAGATTTAGTAAGACCCTTTTCATATATCTTAACTGATTTCTTTTCCTCTTCTTTTTTATCTTTCTTCTTGAATAAACTTTTCTTTTTAGTTTTTTCTTTTACTTCTTCCACAACTTCTGGGGTTTTTTCTTCTTTTTTAGGTTCTTCTTTCTTTTCTTCCACAGATTCTGGGGATATTTCTTCTTCTGTAGATTCTTCTTCAGGTTGTTCTTCTGTTTCTTCAACTTCTTCCTTTGGTTCTTCTTCAGAAGTTTCTTCTTCTACTAAGTCTTCTTCCTCTTCTTCATCATAAGACTTAAACATATTTTTAATTTTGCTAAATAATCCCATTGTAATCACCAAACTTATTATATCATAAGAAACAATAAAAAAAGAAAGAATATTCTTTCTTACATTGAAAAATTATACGTATTATTATCTAATTCTTCCATCATTTGTGGTTTTGAATATTGTTTGACTTCTTCAAACATTTTATCAATGGAATCTCCGCCCTCATAGTGATATACTCCATATTCTTCAAACATTCCTTTAAGTCTTTCAAAACCATCTCTAACTTGTCTATATTCTCCTACATTTTCATATGAGAAGTTGAGATCTTTCTTTGATTCTTGCCAAACATATAAATGAATAGCAGCAATTTTAGAAAAGATATATTTCTTTTCTTCAAAGTTTTCTTTTCCTAAAGTATCTTCACCAGTAAATCCTCCGGTAATAGCTAGATAATGAATATCTTTTAAAAAATCTGCAGCATCTTTATTTTGTGAAAAATACTCACTATCTATAATTTCAAATCCATGATTAGCGTCTTTCAAAGAAAATTCTGAATTTACTTCTTCATTTCTATTTAATGGAATAAGCCCACGTAATTTCATCATCTTGCGTATTTGAGTTTCTAATCTTGGTAAATTACCCATCTTTATAATATCATATTCAGATATTTTATTTCCTTTAGCAAGCTCTTCATCAAAGATTGATTTCTTATATAATGCACAAATATTCCCAAATTCCATAAGACATTCAGTCATTTCATACATATTAGGATCAGTTTTAGGGTTTTCATATATCCATTGATTTATTCCTTCTACCCTAACAATTAACTCCTCGGCTTTCCATTCTATATCTTTTCTATCCACATTATCACCTCATAATAATTATAACATATCACATTCCGTTTTCAAAAAAAG
Organism: Bacilli bacterium; assembly: GCA_017432665.1. Taxonomy (GTDB): domain Bacteria; phylum Bacillota_I; class Bacilli_A; order RF39; family UBA660; genus UBA3789. Next base: position 18,451 of record JAFRIS010000010.1, on the reverse strand, counting down.
AATTGCTAAGCAATTCTATTGTCTAACTAAATTTACTGTTTCCTGAGATACTACACTGTCAAAAAGAATCTTTGAGCAATCCTTACTAATTACATATGTCGCAGTTACAATACTTGGATCCTTATCTTCTGGTCCAGTAGTATGCTTAGTATTCATAAAGACTAATGTATTATCCATAATAACATAGTAACCTTTTTCATTAGCTTGCCCCGTAGAATATTCAAAAGTACCATCTTCTTTTAAAGATAAAGCATATTCTCCACTTGTTGTCTTTTTAGTTTGAACATCAATACTAATAGGTCCAGTACCTTTATAAGTACCTACACATGTACGATATGGTGATTTTACTTCTTCTTCAACTTCTTTTTCAGGTTCTACTGTTTCTTTTTCAGCAACTTCTTTATTTACTTCTTTTTGCTCTTTAATCATTGAACTTGTAAATTTAAGAGCTCCTACAAAATATCCACCCAAAGCAGTTGTGATTAATAATGCTACTATTAGGACAGTAACTAAAACCCAAGACTTATTGTTATCTTTTTTATTTTTCTCCATTTTATCCTCCTATAATTTACATTATAACACACTATTTTTTAAGCGCAATAATTTACAAAATAAAAAAAATATAGTATAATTTTATAGTTAGTTCTTTAAAAAAATTAAATGAAAGGAGATTATATGAATAAAAAAGAAACCAATGGAACAAAGATTATTGTTTTAGGTGGTTTAGGCGAGGTTGGAAAAAATATGTATTGTGTAATGCATAATGATGCCATCGTTATTATTGATGCCGGCGTAAGTTTTCCTGAAAGTGAATTAATGGGTGTAGATTATGTCCTACCAGACTTCACTTTTTTAAAGGAAAACGAAGATAAAATTAAAGCTTTATTGATTACTCATGGTCATGAAGATCATATTGGTGGAATACCATTTTTACTACAAAGTATTAATATTCCAGCTATTTATGCGCCTAATCACGCTAAAGAATTAATCGCAGTTAAATTACAAGACAAAAATATTAGATATGATAATTTAAATGTTTATACTGATCAAACTAAATTAAAATTTAAAGATATTGAGGTAGAATTCTTTAAAATAACTCACTCTATACCAGATTCTCATGGTATTAGTATTAAAACCCCTGATGGTAGAATTGTTACTACTGGGGATTATAAGTTTGATTTAACTCCTATTGGACCTATGGCTGATTTATATAAAATGGCTTCATTAGGTGAAGAAGGAGTAGATGTTTTAATAGGAGACTCTACTAATGCTTTAAATGAAGGATTCTCTACTAGCGAGTCTGCTGTCGATGAAACTTTAAATGAAATGTTTGAAAAATGTAAAAATAACAGAATACTAATTGCTACTTTTGCATCTAATATCTATCGTGTTAAACATATCTTTGAAACTTGCTTTAAACATAATAGAAAAGTATGCATCTTTGGTAGAAGTATGGAAAATAATATAAATATTTCTTTAAATGGAGGATATATTGAGCATAAAGAACTATTAGTATCCCCAGAAGAAGCTAATAATATGAAACCAAATGAAGTAGTAATTCTATGTACTGGAAGTCAAGGAGAACCACTAGCTGCTTTATCTAGAATAGCTAATGGTACTCATAAACAGATTAAATTAAGACCAGATGACGTTGTAATATTCTCATCATCTGCTATTCCAGGTAATGCCTTAAGTATTTCTAAGACAATTAATAAATTGTATCTACAAGGAGTAAAAGTATATACAAACAACGTCTTACAAGATCTACATACTTCAGGACATGCTAACGAAGAAGAAATCAAATTAATGATTAGATTGATTAAACCTAAGTATTTAATGCCATTCCATGGTGACTATAGAATGCTTAAGAAACAAGCTAATATAGGAATAAGTTGTGGTATTCCTAAAGAAAATACATTTATCTTAAAGAATGGAGATACACTAAACTTAAATAATCATGTCTTAACTAGAGGCGAAAGTAAGCCCGGAGCTGACATCTATGTTGATGGTAATAGAATTGGAGAGATTGGTGGGGCCGTTTTAAAAGACAGAAAGATAATGTCTAAGGACGGAATACTCGTTGTTATAATAAATGTTGATATGAAGAAGAGAGAATTATTAATTACTCCAAACATAACTACAAGAGGTTTTGTTTTAGTTAACGAAAATGAAGAACTAATACATAAAATAGAAGCTAAAGCAGAAGAAGTGATTTTGAATTCCCTTGCTAATCCAAGATCAACCTTTGCAATTATGAAAACAGAGTTAACAGAAGCCCTATATCCATTCATTAATACATTAACAGGAAGAAAACCAATTATTCTTCCAGTAATATTAGATATTAAAAGAGAACAATAAGTTCTCTTTTTTTATATTCTTAAATAATAATTACTATTTATTAAATCCTTAGTTTCATCATAATTAAAATTAAAGAATAAAGATATATAGAAATAAAAATATCTTTCTTTTATATTATCAATATGAAATAGTAATTTATATTGTTCCCAAGTGATATTTTCTAATCTAGTAGAAAATATTGGAAACATTAGATAAAATTTCTCCATTAACCATATATTTTCTCTAGTAAACATAGAACTATTACCAAACAAATAGGAGTAATATGTAGAACACTTCTCTACTATATTTATATAAACAAGCCTATTTTCATTAACAATCTTACCTATATTCCAAAATAATAATAGTTTATTAGCATTATCACCTCCTATATATATTATTCAAAAAAAAGAGTTATTTATGAAAAATAACTCTTATGGTTCATTATAATCATAGTTTTCATAAGTATCAGTTTGATTCTCATGATATTCATCTTTCTTATCTGGTTTTAACCAAAAGAACAATAGTATAAGGGGAATTGCTAATACTACAAAAGCTATTCCTACTACATTTCTAGTTATTCGTATCCACTTCTTAGATGAATACTTCTTGGTTAATATAAAAAATACTATAAAGGCAATTAAGCAACAAACATCAGCTAAAACTGCTAATAAAATTACCCATAGAATTGCATTTATTAATAATATTCCCATGAACGCCATATTATTCATCTCCTATTTTTTTATATTCATTAATTATTAATTTCATTTCTTCTAACAATTCATTTATATCTTCAAACGTGTTCCAAACTGTATCTTCACTTAGTACTCCGGCTTTTACTTTTGGTATTAAGTTCTTTTCATACATTTCTTTATCTTTAAACCAATTATTACTGCCATAATATTTATTAATTAATTGAATATTCTTCTTATTACTTTTAAATTCATCTAATGCTTCATTTAATTTATCAATACTTTGTATTATATTATCTAATCTCTCTTCGTTTCTAGTAATTCTTTCTATCATGAAACTCACCACATTTATTATACCACAAAAAAGAAGCTTATTTAGCTTCTTCTAATGCTCTTGTTTCACGAATAACTGTGATTTTAATTGTACCTGGATACTTCATGTTTTCTTCAATCTTTTCTTTTACTTCACGAGCTATTCTATGTGCTTCTAAGTCATCTACTTCTTCTGGTTTAACAACTACTCTTAGTTCTCTACCAGCTTGAACAGCATATGTCTTATCTACACCTTTTATTTCATTACCAATCTCTTCTAATTGAGAAAGTCTATTAATATAGTTTTCTAATGAATCATTACGAGCTCCTGGACGTGATGCACTTAAAGCATCAGCAATAGCTACGATTGAAGATATTACTGATGTAGCAGGAGTATCTCCATGGTGAGAAGCAATAGCATTTATTACTACTGGATTTTCATGGTATTTCTTAGCAATATCTACACCAATATCTACATGGCTTCCTTCTACTTCATGATCAATTGCTTTACCAATATCGTGTAATAATCCAGCTCTTTTAGCAAGTGCTACATTTTCTCCCATTTCTCCAGCAATTATTCCTGATAATTCTGCTACTTCTTTAGAATGTTGTAGAGCATTTTGTCCATAACTAGTTCTAAAGTGTAACTTACCAATAGTTTCAATTAATTCTGGATCAAACTTCGTAAGACCTAATTCAAAAGTAGTATTCTTACCAAATTCAATAATCTTTTGTTTCATATCTTTACAAGTCTTATCATATAACTCTTCGATACGAGTTGGATGAATTCTTCCATCCTTAATTAAGCTTTCTAGAGTTACTCTAGCAATTTCTCTTCTTAATGGATCAAAGCTAGATAATACGACAGCTTCTGGAGTATCATCAATGATTAAATCTACTCCTGTGATAGCTTCAATAGTACGTATATTTCTACCTTCTCTACCAATTATTCTACCTTTCATTTCATCGTTAGGTAGATCAACAACAGTAACAGTCTGATCACTTGCAATATCAGCTGCATACTTTTGCATTGAAGTAACGATTAATTCACGAGCCTTACTATCCGCAGTTAATTTTGCTTCATTTTCAGCCTCACGAATATACTCAGATATCTCTTTAGTCATATTTTCTTTTACCATGCTCATCACTTCTTCACGAGCTTTAGCTTTACTATAACCAGATATCTTTTCAAGTTTGTCTAATTGTTCTTTTTTGATTTCCTCCACTTTACTTTTTTCATTTTGGATTTCTTCTTGTTTTTCAGATAATTTATCTTCACGCTCTTCAAGAGCGGATTCACGTTTTTGGAACATTTCATCACGTTTATCCATACTAGATTCACGTTGTAATAATCTGTTCTCACTTGCTTTTAATTCATCTTTCTTTTCTTTTATTTCTTTATCCAAATCCATTTTTATTTTATGAGCTTCTTCTTTTTGCTCAATTGCTGCATCTCTTTTTAACTTTTCAATTTCTTTTTTAGCAGAATTAATCATTGCATCTGCTTTTTTAGAAGCTACTGAGCCTCTTAAAGAATTAACAATTAATGAGATTACAAAACCTACTACTAGGCCTATAACTACAAGTAAAATGGAGATTCCTATACTATTCATAAATACCTCCATCTGATTAGTTTATCACTAATCTATTTCTATTTTAGTGGGATTTTGATACCTTGTCAAGTGCACAAAAAAAGTGTTCTTAAAACACTTTAACCATTAAATAAAATTTTTACAATCGTGTATATAATAGATAAAATAATTGCTACAAGAATGCTCCAATATACTATTGATCCTTCTCTACTTTTCTTTATAACTCTATGGGTTGCATATAAGAAAAATATAACTGAAGCTACTATATATACTCCTGTAAAAAATAGTGTCCTCGTTATTTCTTCTGGATTTTCACCTAATCCTCCAAATATCAATAATAGTATAAAAAACATTCCTGCAAGTGGTAAAAAACCAAAAGCATTAATTGAAGCTAGTATCGCAAGAACTCCAGATTTTCTAACTTCTTTAGTAGTCTCTGCCAAATTTGTTCCACATTTAGCACAATATACAGCATCCGACTCATTATAACTTAAACAATTTGGACATTGCATTTTATTACCTCCTAATCAGCAATTATTTCACAAGGAATAGGTGCTTTTGTAACCAAGTCTGTCTCATTAATTCTCTCTTCTCTTAAAGCATAGTATTCAAATATAGTATCAAGGGTTGGCCCTGCCGAATTAAGAGCTTCAGTAGTTCCACTGGAAACTTTATTGAAATACTCTTGTCTATAATCTCCATTTTCAATATTAACTGCGCTTTTTCTAATACTCAACTCATGTGGAAACTTTTTAACATTTCCATTTATATCAAATTCACCAATACCTCTACCTTCGGAATCAACTAAAACTATTCCATATTCATAAGCAGTATCTTTTCCTTTAGTGAATTTATGAATTATTACCTGACCAGCAACATCTGCCTTATCCCAAGGAGACTTAATTACCGGATCTACCAATTTAGTTGCTGAATCTCCAGATTTAGTTGTAAAACTATAATAATAAATTCCTGGTTCTGCAGAAGATATATCTTTTCCACATTTTATTTCATTACTACTTACTGCAGACTTAACCGCATTTATATATACTCTAGCAGAACTAGAAAATGTGATTTGATGAGAATTATTTAAGTTTTCGTATGCTTCCTCCATCGAAGTTGTAATTGTGTAATAGCCAATAAATGTGAATAGCGCAAGAATACCGATAATTGCCGGAACACTTACTCCTCCTTTTTCCTTGCAAAGCCTTAATCTTTCATTCTCATCTAAAGTACTTTGCATAATCTCATCTATATCATAATTAGATTTATCAAAATAAGTTTTTGAGAATTCTAAAGCATAAGTATAATTTATATACAATGTTATAGCACTACCTATTAATCCACCTGTTATTCCAAAAAACCTCGCAATTAAACCAACCACAAATTGGGTAAGAAACAATTTACCTGCAGAACCACGTAGTTTATATATAAATAACCAAATCCAACCAAGGAATAAAGTTCCAAAAGAAAAACCTGAATTAATAACACTATCATATTTAGAACCAAAATAAGCTTTACGATAGTTTTCAAGTGCTATTTTTCCTGCTTGGGCTTGTTCTTCTGATTCTTGAACAGTTTGAACTGGTTGTTGAACCGGTTGCTGTACTCCTTGTCCAACATTTATTTGCCTTCCACAGTTAGTACAAAAATTAGTACCTGGTGTTAAAATCGTATTACAATTAGGACAAACTACAGAAGGATTACCTCCTGGAGATGGTGGAGTAGCAACAAATTGTGATCCACAATAAATACAAAATTTTGAGTCATCTTTTACATTCATCTTACAATTTGGACACTGCATATAAATCACCATCTTAATTATATCAAACAATATGATATTTTTTTTTCAAAAAAAAGAACCATCTGTAAATAATTGTATAATTATTCAAAGTATTTACAAATAGTCTCATAATCATTGTACTCTATTTTTGTATCACCAATAGCCATGTAGTTATCTCTACCTTTTCCTAATATTAAAACCACATCATTTTGATTAGCTATATCAAAAGCGTAATGAATTGCTTCTTCTCGATCAATTATCCTAATATAATCCTTTTCTTCTCCTACCATTTGATCAATTATTTCATCAACACTTTCTTTTCTTGGATCATCCATTGTAAAAATAGCAATATTACTATTATCAATAACCATTTTACCAATAATTGGTCTTTTTTCTTTTTCTCTTCCACCAGCACATCCGGTAACAGTAATAATTCGATTATAATTATAATCCTTAAAAGCTTCTAAAATACTCTTAATACCATTAATAGTATGAGCGTAATCTAGTACTATATCATAATCTTGTCCAAAGTCTAGGAATTCACATCTACCACTAATAGGTTTTATCTTTTTAATTCTCTTTATTAAAGTATCCGAATCTACTCCATATAATAAACAAATAATAAAAGCTAAACTCATATTATAAACATTATATTTACCTTTTAAAGGACTTTCTAAAATATACTTATTATTTTTATTAGTAATAGTTATCTTAGTTAGTTTATTATACTTAACCTCTTCTATTACATAGTCATTATCTTTATTAAAACCAAATGTAATAGCATTCTTAATATCTTTTAAACTAGGATCATCACCATTGACAATAACTAATCCATCTGTTTTTAGATAACTTAATAATTGTAATTTGCAATCTAAATAGTTTTTAAAAGTCTTATGAACATTTAAATGATCTCCAGTTACATTAGTAAAAGCAACTATATCAAATGAAAACCCTTCTACTCTTTTGTGCAATAAAGCTTCACTGGACACTTCCATAGAAACAGTGTTTATTCTATTTTCTTTTACTAAGCCTAAGTCTCTATATAGTTCTGAAATACAAGGAGTAGTATTACTAGTAGAAATAGTTTTATCACCAATGGTTAATCCATTAGTTCCTAAATAGGCGCAGTCTTTTAACAGCTCTTTTACTAAAGTTGTTGTGGTTGTTTTACCATCAGTACCTGTAACTCCTATTAATCTTAATTCATTAGGATCTATATTATAAAACTTTTTACACAATTCACGATAGTATTCATCTAAATTATCCACAATAATATGGGGAATATTATATTTAATCTCTCTATCACACACAATAAAATTACAACCATTATTAATAGCATCTTCAACGTAATCATAGTGATCTACATTATATCCCTTAGTAGCAACAAATAGATATCCTTCTTGTACCAATCTAGAATCATCGGTAATACCTTTAATATCTATATCCAAATTTGTATTAATTAATTTATCAAGTTTCATTTAACCACCACTTATATTCTAACAAATAAAAAAGGAAAACAAAACTATTTTTCCTTTTTTGAATCTTCTGAGATAGAAACATCAAAGTAATCTCTTACTTTTTCTTCTAGTTCATGACATAACTCTGGATTATCTTTTAATAATAATTTAACATTTTCTTTTCCTTGTCCTAACTTCTCTCCTTGATATGAATACCAAGCTCCAGTTTTTTCAAGTATTCCAGCTTCACTTGCTAAATCTATTACTTCGCCTTCTCTACTTACTCCCTCACCATACATAATATCTACTACACATGATTTAAACGGTGGAGCAACTTTATTTTTAACAACTTTAACGCTTGTTTTATTTCCAACTACTCCATCTCCCATTTTTAATTGTTCACTTCTTCTAATCTCTAATCTAACACTAGAATAGAACTTAAGAGCTCTTCCACCAGTAGTAGTTTCTGGATTACCAAACATTACTCCAACCTTTTCTCTTAATTGATTAATAAAGATAACTGTTGTATTAGTCTTACTAATAGTACCATTTAATTTTCTTAATGCTTGAGACATTAAACGTGCTTGTAATCCAACATGAGAATCTCCCATTTCACCATCAATTTCAGCTTGTGGTACTAGAGCTGCGACTGAGTCAATGACAATAATACTAATAGCTTCACTTCTAACTAAAGCATCACATATTTCTAAAGCCTGTTCTCCAGTATCTGGTTGAGATAATAATAAGTCATCTATATTAACTCCTAATCTTTCAGCATACACTGGATCTAAGGCATGTTCTGCATCAATAAAAGCTGCTCTTCCACCTAATTTTTGATGTTCAGCAATTGCATGCAAGGCAAAAGTAGTTTTACCACTAGACTCTGGTCCATATATTTCTATAATTCTACCTTTTGGATAACCTCCAACTCCTAAAGCAATATCAAGCGATAAGACACCACTAGATACTACATCCACTTTCATATGTTTATTATCACCAAGTTTCATAATTGAACCTTTACCAAATTGTTTTTCAATATCATTTAATACTTGCTCTAAAGCTTTATCTTTGTCCTTAGAACTATCTTTATTTACAGCCATTAATTTACCTCCTTGTAAATAACTTACAAATTAATTGTATAATACATTTTTCTAAATTGCAACACTTTTTCGAACATTTGTTTTAAAAGTTTACACTACTTTTTTCTTTAGAAAATTAAAAATCTCTTAATAAAAAGAGATTTTTCAATTCTTAATTACTTTGAATTTTAATAATTACTTTTTTCCAAATAATAATTCTTTATTTATCTTATAGTATTCAACAGCACTTACTATAGATAAGATACATGCTATGTATAATAATCCAAATGCTACATTAACATTAAAGAATTCAAATGGAATATTATAAAAGAACACTAAACAGATTCCTACCATCATACAAGCTGTCTTATATTTACCTGATTTAATAGCTGCTTGTACTTTTCCTTTACTAGCTGCTTGCATCTTAATAGCATCTACTACAATATCTCTTGTAACATAAATTACTGGTACAATTGTTGGAATAAAACTATTAGCTGCTAAAACTATTAATACTGGATTTACTAACACTTTATCAGCAATAGCATCTAACATTTTACCTAAATCCGTAACTTGATTGTTCTTTCTAGCTAAATAACCATCTAAAAAATCAGTTAAACTAGCTATAATGAATACTATTCCAGCGATTATATAATTTGATTGTACTAATACTCCATTAACATTATACTTAGGAAAATTAAATCCTACTAATGAAAATAATGCATCCCATAATAATAGTAATATTACTACTGTTAGTATTAACCTAACTACAGTAATTTTAGTTGGTGTATTCATATACTACTTCCTCTCTTACTTTTAATTCATTTATTCTTTTTGGAGCTCTATTAATACTATTTACAATAATATATACTATTACAAAAAGTACTACTATTCCCGCAAAGAAATATGCTAGTGGCCATAAGTTAATCTTTTCTTTATACTCTTTAGTATATGGTGATTTAACTTTTTTCTGTTCAGCTTCTAAAGCTTCTTTTTTCTTTTGAGCAGCCTGAATATCTTCTAAAGAGATTCTTGAAGTATGCTGAAAAATAAAATTATTAAATTCTTCCATTACTTTATCGTCTTTTAATCCTAAATATTTAGCATAAGCTCTTACTGATTCTTTTAATTCGTAAATATCTTTAAATGCTTTTACATTACCACTCTCTATATTCTCTAAATGCGATGTTGAAAATTCAAGATCTTCACAAGCTTCAGTTATACTTACACCATTGCTAATTCTAGTTTGCTTTAAATACTCTCCCAATTCTTTCATACAACACCTCATTTATTAAACAAATAATATACATAAGCCATGTTCTGTACCCTTTCAGGTGACAAACATTTATCTACTATCACTAGTTCCTAACTCCGTTCGTTTCCTTCGTTAGAACTCCCCTACCAAATTTGGGTTTCTCACTCGCGGGGTTTACCACGTTTCACTCTTTCTTTTCAAAAAGTATCGTCACTGTGGCACTTTATGGACTATTCCATATCAAAGACTTAGGAATAGGATCCGCCGTTAGCAAAGCTACCCTAGGTTATTTTTTCCCTAGGCACGAACACTACGCCCATCACAGGTGCGTGTGAGCATGGACTTTCCTCAAGGAGCTCAAGACTCCCAGCGTTTGTCTATATATTACTCGTCATCTTCTATATCATCATTTTTTCTTGAACCATAAACCATTTTTTCTAATTTTGAAAGTCTACGCATTACATCAACATTAGTAATTTCACCATTATGGTTACTAGAAGCTACTTCTGCACTTAGCTTAGAATTACGTAATTCTTGTTTTAATTGCATATTTTCAGCTATTAAGTCAGCTTTCTCCTTTTCAAGATTATTAATAATATCTAGAAATTGTTCATAATCTCCAATGATATCATCTAAAAATTGATCCACTTCTTTTAAACGATATCCTCTAGTGTCTATCTTAAAGTTTTTTTCTAAGATATCTTGAGGCATAAGTTTTATTTTATTTTGATACATAATTATCACCAATCCCTTACACTAGTATTATGTCATTACTTAGGATTTTTGTCAATTATTAACCCCTTCATAAGAAGTTAAAAAGTCCTCAAAATTTTATGGAAAAAAAGTAAATAATATAGTATAATTGATTGTAGGTGATGAGATGAATTATCCAGGTGGTGTTAAAAAAGAAACTAAAGTTAATTCTATCATTAGTCACAGTAATAGAGGAATGACTTTAGAAGCCGATTTAAATATAACTAATGAATATTATCGAGATATAGATAAAGCTTATATTTATAAAAAGCCTACACCAATAAAAATTACTAAAGTAGATTATCCATCACGAGTAGAAGCTGTTATTAAAGAAGCATTTTTTACCGTACCATCTACTACTGATTATAATGGAATATATAAGGGGAAATATATTGACTTTGAAGCTAAAGAGACAAAAAGTAAAACTTCTTTTTCTCTTAATAACATTCATAAACATCAGATAGAACATTTAAAAAATATAAATAGACATGGTGGTATAGCATTCTTAATAGTTAGATTTACTGTTTTAAATGAAACTTACTTATTAGAAATAACTAAGTTACTTGATTTTATTAATAAAGAAGACAGAAAATCTATTCCAATAAGTTATTTTAAAAATAATGCTTATTTAATAAAAGATAACTATAGACCAAGACTTGATTATTTAAAAATAGTTGATGACTTAATTGGAGGTATATAAATGGCAAAAAAAGTAATAAAAAGAAGATCTAAAGGTAAACATATAGCTAGTAGTACACATACTAGTTCCAATAGAAAACCTACTAGTGGAAGAAGGCGTAGTAAAAAACCTAATTATACAGTTAGAATTGCAGTAGCTTTAGCAATAGTTGCTTTATTGTTACTTTGTTATTTATCGTTAGGATTAATTGCAACTGCCTTATTTGCTATCGCAATTGGTATACTATTGGGAATTTGGATATTAATAAATAGAATCCCTAGTGGTAGAAAGAAAAAGAAAGTACTTAATATTTTATTAATTCTTTTCCTTACTTGTGGAATTATCTGTTTAGCTGCTTTCAGTCTCTTTATTGCATATATTAAAGTAAATGCTGATCCTAAATATAATAAAGGTAAATTAAACACTATGGAAATTACCAGAATTTATGATAAAGATGGAAATGAAATAGCTAAGTTAGGTTCCGAAAAAAGAGAAAAAGTAACTTATGATGAATTACCTGAAGTACTAGTAGATGCTATTATTGCTACTGAAGATTCTCGTTTCTTCCAACATAATGGTTTAGATGCACCAAGATTCTTTAAAGCCACAGTTGGACAATTAACTGGTAATCATAATGCTGGTGGAGCTTCTACTTTAACAATGCAAGTTGTTAAGAATAGTTTTACTGATAAATATGGGCAAAAGACTTCTGGTGTAGCTGGTATCGTTCGTAAATTTGAAGATGTTTACTTAGCTGTATTTAGATTAGAGAAAGAATATACTAAAGAACAAATAATTGAATATTATGTTAATAACCACTTCTTAGGTGGAAATATCTATGGAGTTGAAGAAGCTTCTAATGCTTACTTTGGCAAGAGTGTTGGAGAATTAAACTTAAGTGAAGCTGCTATTATAGCTGGTATGTTTAAATCTCCTAACTTCTATCGACCAACTGCTAATCCTATTAATGCTGGTGAGAGAAGAAAAACAGTCCTATACTTAATGAGAAGAGCTGGTTACATTACTGCTGAAGAAGAAAAAGCAGCTAATGCTATTCCAGTAGAATCATTAACTGCTGATATTAATACAAATACCGAGAATAAATATCAAGGATATATAGATACTGTAGTTGAAGAAGTTGAAGATATGTATGGAGTTAATCCATATACTACTCCATTACTTGTTTATACAAACTTAGATAAATCAAGACAAAATGCTGTTAATGCTGTATTAGCTGGAGAAAACTATAACTGGATTGATAATAGAGTTCAAACTGGTGTAGCAGTTCTAGAATCAGAAACTGGTAAAATCCTAGCTATTGGTAATGGTCGTAGTATTAATTCAAGAAATAACAGTACTGCTTCACAATTCAACTATGCTACACAAATTAGAAGACAGCCAGGAAGTACTGCTAAACCATTGTTTGATTATGGTCCTGGTATAGAATACAATAATTGGTCTACTGGAGAGCCATTTAATGATGCCCCATATACTTATTCAAATGGAAGATCTATAAAGAACTGGGATGGTGGCTACTATGGTAATATTACATTAAGAAAAGCTTTATCCGCTTCTCGTAATATACCGGCTTTAAAAGCTTTCCAAAAAGTTAAAAACGAAAAGATCAAAGAATTTGTTGTTAATTTAGGAATAACTCCTGAGCTTTGTCCTAGTGGTTATTCATATAATAGAGATAAAGATAAATGTGTTAATAAAGAAGATTCTACTGATGTAAAGGAAACTATTGCCTTACATGAAGCTCATTCAATTGGAGCCTTTACTGGTGTTTCTCCATTATTAATGGCTGGAGCTTATGCAGCATTCTCTAATGGTGGTTACTATAATGAACCATATGCTGTAAATAAAATTGTCTTTAGACAAACAGGTAAGACTGTTGAACATAAAGCTGTTCATAGACAAGTGATGTCTGATGCTACTGCTTATATGATTTCTAGTGTATTACAAGATGTTGCTTTAACTGGTGGTACGCCATACAATGTTGCTTGTAAGACTGGTACTACCAACTTTGATGAATATACAATGAATAAATATAACATGCCTGGTGATGCAATTAGAGATTCTTGGGTTATAGGATATTCTACTAAGACAACTATTGGTATGTGGTATGGATATGATGACTTTACTAAAGAATCAATTGCCCAAGGATATGTTTTACACAATGTACCTGCAACTATTCAAAAAGACAGATTGTTCAATGCATTAGTATCTGCTGGAGCTATGGAATCAAATAGAGCCGGATTTAAACAACCAAGTAGTGTTGTTAAAGTTTCAATTGCTCCTGGTTCTAGTCCTCCTAAATTAGCTGTACCTGGTGGTCCTTCAGTAACTGAGTTATTTAAGAAAGGTACTGAGCCAACTGAATATGATACAGCTAGTTATAAGATACCTGCACCTGGTGGATTTAAAGTAGTTGATAATGGTAGTAGCGTTACAATGTCATGGAATGCTGTAACACCATTGAAAACCGGTGATGATCATGGAGCCTTTGGTTATAATGTTTATAAAGATGGAGTATTGATTACATGGACTAATAAAACATCATACACATTTAGTCCAAGTAGTCCATATGGTACATATAAAGTACTAGCTACTTATAAATCGTATAATGATATTCAAAGTTCAGCTGCTACATTTACTTTAAAAGAGCCTGAACCTGAACCTACTCCTGAACCATCACCAGATCCTAGTCCTGATCCAAATCAAGGTAATCAGGAAGTAACTCCATAATAAAAGAAGAACTAAATGTTCTTCTTTTTTTCTTTGCATATATCTATTAACTTGCAATTACCACACTCAGGTTTTACTGCCTTACAATGATATCTTCCAAATAATACTAATTGCAAATGTAACTTAGCCCATTTTTCTTTTGCAAATTTCTTCATCAACTTATTCTCGATTGTTAAAACATCATCTTTTGAATAAGCTAAACCTAATCTTTTTGATACTCTTTCAACATGAGTATCTACTGCAATTGCTGGTTCATTATAATATTCACTTAGAAAGACATTAATTGTTTTTCTTCCTACTCCTGGAAGTTTTATTAACTTATCTCTATCTCTAGGAACTATACCATTATATTCATCCACTATTATAGTAGCAATACTCTTGATATAAGAGGCTTTTTTATGTTGGGAACCGACTACTCTAATAATAGCCTCTAAGTCCTTTAAATCAGCTCCTTTTAGGTCTATAAGACTAGGATACTTATTAAATATTATAGGAGTAACAGTATTAACCCTTTTATCAGTAGATTGAGCACTTAAAACTATTGCGATTAATAGTTCATAATCAGTATGATAAATAAGCTCACATTTAGGATTAGGAAATAATAAATCCAAGTATTCAGTAATTAAATTACTATTCATCAAACCAATTCCAATCCACTATATCTAAATCAATATCTGTCTTTTCTTCTTTTTTGCTATTTCTTTTTTTTCTTCTTTCTTCTACATCTTTAACAGTCTTAATGCCATCTTTACCCCATTCATATAAAATCTTATCAATATATTTTAAATTAAAAACTCCATTAAAAACTGCTTCCTTTAAAGCCTCTATTATTAATTCTTCACTAATATTATTATCTAACCAAGCATTAATAATTTCTATTTCAATAGTACCAAGAGTTCTACCAAACTCTTTTTGTATTAATTCATAAATATCAGTATCTTTCTTACTATCATTTTCATTAATATCATTCATTACTAATAGAGATAACTTATTATAAAAGCCATCTAATAAGATTTGCTCTTCCATTAATCCTTTATCAGTCTTAATAGTTTTAACAGTAATTAAATTTTTATCTGATAACACATTTATATAATTCATAACATCTTTATTACTAATATTTAAATCTACAGCAAATCTTTTAGGATCAAATAAACTCTTATCCCCTAAATTATCTAAATACATAAGAAATATAAACTCTTCTATTTTTATTTTTAATTCTTTATAATTTTGTAATAAATATAATGGAACTACTATATTTCTTTCCTTTAGAATGCTAATTAATTTAGAATTTTTCATCATATCATCTCCATTAATGTCTTTATAATAGCACACTTACTAACAAAACACAAAAGAGAATCATTGATTCTCTTATTCTGTATCATCTTCATCCTCATCTACATTAATTGATTCATATAGGTCGTCTATTGATGTTCCACCAGTCTCTTTAGGACTATTAGAAGCATTAATAGAATTATATAAATCATCTATTGATGCATTATTTTCTTCTTTTTGATCCAATTCAGGTAGTTCACTAATTGAATTATAAATAGATTCAACAGGAATAGCCTGAGTATCTTCACTAACTCCTTGTGGTTGACTAGTTGCAGGAGAAACAGGAGTATCTAAATTATATAAATCATCTAAAGCATTAGTTGGTTTCTTTGTTTCTACTGGTACTTCAACACTAGATAATGAATCAGCATTATCATATAAACTTCCTAAATCCAGTGGTTTGTTTGCTTCATCATTAACATTATTAACTGGAGCAGGAACTGTTTCTTTACCAGTTTTTACTTTAGGTGCTTTTACTTTTTTAGGAGCCTTACCTTTATTATCTTTTAAATATCTAACTAGTTTTATTCCTCCAAATACCATTCCTACTACTGCTACTATAGCAAAAAATACAATTATAAGGGACATATTAACTAAAGATGAAAAATCTGGAAAATTAAAAGTATTCTTCTTTGTCTCAACTCCATTATTAATCTCTTCTAAAGTTAAACCTTTATAATTATCATAACCACCTATTTGGCAATACCTATTTTCATCTCTTACAGCAATATATCTAACATCTTTTGGAAATTTACCTTCTACAAAATATCTTGTAGTAACCGGTATAGTAAAAGGTACTACTTGATTAGGTCTAATCTTAAACCCAGCATTATCACTACTAATATCTTTATCAGTACAATAAGTAAGAAAACCAATGTTCTTATATTCAGCATCAAATAGTAGCACATTAATACTTACAGCTGTCTTACTTAAAGTATTGTTTTGAATACCTTCAAACTTAATAGTAGCATTACCTTTAGAATCTATTGCAGAGTCATACTTAAAGTTTCTATATTCAAACTTATCAGTTTCTACAGAAGCAATCGTATCCACAGGAATTAAAGTATTTACTTTATAATCCTCTGCCTCAACCTTTATAACACTAAAGAATAATATTACTATAAAAAGCAGATAATATATCTTCTTTCTCATAGAACACCACCTATTTAGTATCTTTCTTTTATATATTTACAAATCTCCTCTTTATTATTAACTAATTCTCCTTTAATAATCTTTTCCTCAAGATCTTCATAAATCTCTTTTAAATACTTACCAGGAGCTTTATTCAATTCTTTCATAATAGTCTGAGAATCAATATCAATATCTCTTTTCCCTTTAATAGCTAATTTAGCATACTTTTCAGTAATAACCTTGATATCTTCGTTTTTTATTTCTCCAGCTACACTATTAACATATAATCCATAACGATATAAATTCATTGGATCCAAATTATCTAAAGTCATAGCTAAATTAATATCTTCAATTAATTCTAATTCATTCTTATTAAAAGGATATTTATCTGTAACATTAAGTATACTCCAAATACCAATCAAACTAGATGTGTTAGAATCTAATACTTTCTTAAGATTAGGTATTTCTAATTCTTTATCTAATCCAAATTCTAATAATAATTTTATACCATTTTTATAATTTGGACTAGTGAAAATTTTATCTAGTTCTTCTTTTTTACGAAAATATGACAGATTATGTAGCAATTCCTTAGTATTTTTAATACCTTTTCTTACTTCATCAGATAATTTAAAATCAAGGATAGTTGCGAAACGAACGGCTCTTAAGATACGTAAAGCATCTTCTGAGAATTTAGCAGTCGCATCACCTACTGTATTTACTATTCTAGCATCAAGATCTTTTCTTCCATCCAACATATCAATAATCTTACCATCTTTATTCATACATAGTGTATTAATAGTAAAATCTCTTCTAATTAAATCTTCATATAAATTATTAATATATTCTATTTCTACTGGTTTTCTATTATTAACATAAGTTAATTCTTTTCTAAAAGTAGTTATTTCAAATCTTATTCTTTTATACATAACAGTAACTGAACCATAATCTTCACTAGGTAAACAGCTATCTGTAAATATCTCTCTTATCTGCTTAGGAGTAGCATTAGTATTAATATCAATATCATTTGATTCAATACCTAAAATATAGTCTCTAACAAACCCTCCAACAATATAGGCGTCATATGAATGTTCAGTAATCTTTTTTAATAACTTTAGTGCTTCTTCAAGCATCATAATCACCTTCTATCTGTATTATATCATATAACTCCAAAAATAAAAGAGCCTACATGGGCTCTTTTTTAAACTACTATGAAATTAGTTTACAGATTCTTTTAAAGCAGATCCTGCTTTGAAAGTAACAGCTTTTCTAGCAGCAATTTTTACAGTTTCACCAGTTCTTGGGTTACGTCC
>JAFRIS010000001.1 GCA_017432665.1 Bacilli bacterium | reverse complement strand
TGGCTTATCTGGTTTTGTATATCTAGCACATTCCCAATCTACTACCATTTGTTGAAAATCTGATAAAGTTTTAGCTTTGATATGATGATGCTTTGAATACTTCCGATGTAATTTACCAGTTAGTTCTTTGCCAAGAAAAGGATATAAGATGACTTTATCTAAATCATGCAAATACCCTCTTAAGCTTACTTTTCCAAATAATTCTTTTTCAACTTTTCTAAATGCCTTACGATGTTGAATTGTATATTTGATAGCTTGCAATCTATTCATTTTTAAAACCTATAATCTAAATTCGTTTCTTCTATATGACCTTTAGGACAAATTTCTTTTTTAATTCTACATTCTCTTTCACCATATTCAGGTTCTTCTAAATCCCCAAGAGGCCAAAATGTACAAACTCGACGAGTTTCCCTGACAATTTTAGTTTCCCAAGTATTTTTCCTATAATAATCTTTACAATCAGGACAATATTTATATTCTTCATTAATTTTCATCTTAGCTTCTGCAATTTCTGCATTAAAGCTATCACGAAGTTTATCTAATTCTGCTAGTTTTTCTTTAGCAGTTAAATTCATATTTGTAATATATTCAATATTTTTATTCATAATTACTCCTTTGGAATATTCCAAGCTCTATCACTAATTTAATTGTTCATCAATATCCTTATGTAAATCATAAATTTCTATAATTTTTTGCTTATTACGACCATTATAACGGTCATAATTTTCTTTAAATTTTTCTTTACTTACATACACAGGATAATTTTCATAATCAAAAGTATCACATACTATAAACATATAATCTGCTTCTGCGGCTTTTTCTCTTTTTAACCATGTCCTAATCATAGATTTAGGAATACTCATAATTATTACCTCAATTCAAGATTATATATATTTCTGCCTTCTACCGCTTCTTCTTTAGTCAAACGTCTTAAACGTAATTCCCCTTCAACTTCTCTAACTGTTACAACAGAAAAGTCAAAATTTTTATTTGCTAACATACAATCAATATATTCAGCATTTTGAGAAAAAATCACATAATACTGATTCCATTCTTTAATATGTTCATTAATTGTTTCATCCCAAAATTGAATATCATCAGGATAATCTTGATAATATATATCTTTCATTGGAAGACTTATACTATTATATTGTAAATCTTTTGTATTATATTTTTGTCTAATTTCTTGATAAACCTTAAAAGTATGTTCGGGTCTTCCTAATAACAATACTATTCTATCATTTTTAAGTTTTTCTAAACCTATAATATTCATTTAATTATTTTCCTTTTGATTATAGTAATAATACATTGCTGAACCCGCATCCTCTAAACTACATGATTCACCATAACAACCATTTTCACCAAATTCACAATTCTGATAACCTGAACATCCTATAAAATTACCATCCTTATAACAAGGGCAATATTCCTTTTGAAATTCAATTAAGAGATTTCGTAGCTTAGAATAATTATTCTTAGTCATATGATACACCACCTAAAGGGTAATTTAAAAGTCTTGAAAAATATTTATATACACCAATGTTACTATTGAGTTTTTCATATTGCTCTTTAGTTATTCTAGCCCATTCAAATAATGGTAAAGATAATCCAGTAGAATACCATTCAACAGAATCTATTCCACCATAATATCCACAATGATATTTAGTATCATCATTATATGGGGAATAAATACTCATAATTTTTAAAGGTATCCCATCATAACTTGCTTGTGCTATGATTCCTAAATCTAATCCAGTTTTTGTGCATACAATATCACCACAATGAGCATATACACCAGTATGATTTTTATTTTTCATAAGATGAAATTTTTTAAGAAAGATATTATCTTTATTTTTTACTTCCTCATGAGTTAGTTCTTCTTTATTTGCTAATTCGTTAATATTATCTAAAATTTTATTAAAATATTTAATTGGGAATATAACACAAAAAGTAAATAAAAAATATAAAATTAGTAAAACAATTGTAAAAGGCCAGAATATAGCACTTAATTTATCAAATACTACATCATCATTAGATGGGCAAAAACGTCTAATAAGATAATATGAAAGGAAAATTGTTCCAATATAAATACCTATAATTTGTAAAACAAAGAATATAATGTAATACATATTATTTTTCTTTATCCTTTCTTATAATCAAGACATTTACTGCCATCTTTCTTTCTATGTGGATTATTATATGCTTCAATTTTAACTTTCCAATCCAAGTAGCTTCATCTTTAAGGTAAATGCCATTAATTCTGTGTAAGTTAGTCCTACTCCACAATTACCAATAGAGACACCATTATCATCTCTTGCCAATACTTCTTTAGCATAACTTTGAAGAATATGCTTCCCGTTCTTTTTATGGCAAAGTTCTACAACATGAGTGTACTTAAATTCATCATTATAGCGTACATAACTTTCAACAGGAGAACCTTTTGCTGTTACATTATGGAAACCTAATTCCTTAATCATTCCTTCTACAAGTGTATTACGATAATTAAAAATATCTGATTTAATTTTAAGCTTAGTTTCAATTACTTTATTAGTTAAATTGTTTAGTGTCTCATTATTAATATTAAACATATTCATTTACCATTCCTTTTCTTCAATTGTTTCAATTTCTTCAATATCTTCATTAGGAGCTAAATCTACTTTATAACCTATATATTCAAATAATTCACTTTTCTTTGTAAACATTCTCTTAAAAGAAGTAGCACAATGAGGGCAAGCTGGAATATAATATTTAACTAATTCATTCCATTCAGATTGAGGAATAATAGGTACTTCTTGATTACAATGAGGACAAGTTACTGTATTTACTTTATTCTTTTTAGTAGCCATAATCATCCATTAAATCAATATTATATCCTGCTTGTTTAAGTAGATTCTTAACTTCATTATCAAGTGCTAAATTATCTTCTAATTCTTCTTTTGTTAGATATGTAAAATTGTCATCATAATCGTACATATTATTTCTCCTTTAAACCATATAGCTTAATACTTCTTGAATTAACGTTTCAATTGCTTCCCCTACATCATTAGGGTCTTCCCAATCAAAATACGAATCATCTTCATCACGGTTTAAAGCCAGTCTAATATTATCAATATCCTTCTTTGTAACTGTTACATTTACTGTCATATTTTAATTCTCCTTATA
>JAFRIS010000047.1 GCA_017432665.1 Bacilli bacterium | reverse complement strand
TTAATGGACCAATTGCTGGAGTTAAAGTAGGTAGAGTAGATGGTAAATTTATTATTAACCCAACTCCAGAAGAATTAGAAGTAAGTGAATTAGAGCTTACTGTTGCTGGTACTAAAGATGCTATTAATATGGTAGAGTCTTCAGCTAAACAAGTACCAGAAGATGTTATGCTAGAAGCATTAATGTTTGGACATGAAGCAATTAAAGAATTAATTAAGTTTGAAGAGAAGATTATCAAAGAGATTGGTGTAGAAAAGATGGAATATGAAACTCTTACACCAGAACCAGAATTAGTAGAAAGAGTATCTAAACTAGTTACTAAGAGAATGGATAAAGCTCTTCGTATTAAAGATAAGTTAGAAAAATATGATGCAATTGATGCTATTAAAGAAGAAATGAATGAATTATTTACTTCTGAATATGAAGATACTATGAAAGATGATGAGTTAAAAGAATTACTTGTTAAAGTACAAATGGTAGTATCTGATATTGAATATGAATTATTTAGAAGTATTGTAGTTAAAGAAAAAATAAGAGCTGATGGTAGAAAGATGGATGAAATTAGACCATTATCTACTGATATAGACTTACTTCCAAGAGTACATGGTAGTGCTTTATTTACAAGAGGACAAACTCAAAGTTTATCTACAACAACACTAGGAGCTTTAAATGAACATCAAATAATTGATGGTTTAGGTCTAGAAGATCAAAAGAGGTTTATGTTACATTATAACTTCCCACAATTCTCTGTTGGAGAAACTGGAAGATATGGTGCTCCTGGAAGAAGAGAAATTGGACATGGTGCTTTAGGAGAAAAAGCACTTGCTCAAGTAATTCCATCAGAAGAAGAGTTTCCATACACTATTCGTGTTGTATCTGAAATACTAGAATCTAATGGATCAAGTTCTCAAGCTAGTATTTGTGCTGGATGTATGTCATTAATGGCTGCTGGTGTACCTATTAAAGCACCAGTTGCTGGTATTGCTATGGGATTAATTACTCATGGAAAAGATTATACTATTCTTACTGATATTCAAGGTATGGAAGATCATTTAGGAGATATGGATTTTAAAGTAGCTGGTACTAAAGATGGTATTACTGCTTTACAAATGGATATTAAGATTAGTGGTATTACTGAAGAAATACTAAAAGAAGCTTTAGCTCAAGCTAAGAAAGCTCGTATGGAAGTATTAAAAGTAATGACAAAACAAATTAAAGAACCACGTCCAGAAGTATCTGAATATGCTCCTAAGATGGAAACATTTATGATTAATCCACTTAAGATTAAAGATGTTATTGGTAAGGGTGGAGAAACAATTACTAAGATTATTTGTGAAGCTTCTAATGTAACTGAAGTAACTAATATTAATGCAGTTAAAGTAGAATTAGAAGATGATGGTCGAGTAATTATCTATCACTCTGATAAAAATATTATTGAAAAGACTAAAGCTATGATTGAAGAAATAGTTAGAGAAGTAGAAGTTGGTAAAATCTATGAAGCTAAAGTAGTTAAAGTAGAAGACTTTGGATGTTTCGTACAATTATGGCCTGGTTGTGAAGGTATGGTACATGTATCTCAACTCGCTCATGAAAGAGTTGATAAAGCCGGAGATGTAGTTTCAGTAGGAGATGAAATCATAGTAAAAGCTCTAGGTATGGATAAGAGAGGAAGACAAAATTTCTCAAGAAAAGATGCTCTACCAGCTCCAAAGAAAAAAGTAACAAAAGAAGAAAAAAAAGAAGAAAATGAATAATTTTCTTTTTTTTTTGAAGATATATGCTATAATACTCTTAACGGAGGGAGATCGGAATGGGAGATTTAATTAGAACTATTATTAGATGGATAATAATAATACTAATAATTATCTTAATTATATTCTTACTATTTAAGATTACAGATAAGAGTAGTAAGACAAAGAAAGCAGTTGATACTGGAGTATCTACAGTAAAGAAAACTACAGATAAGGTTAAAAAGACAGTTAAAGAAACTGTTGATGAAACTGTTGAAGATATCAGAGAAGATTCTCAAGAAGCCAAAGGTAGTGTAGATACTGGTGTTGCAACTGAAGAAGATAATACAATGTTAGTAGATGCACCTGATACTGCTACTACTAGTGCCTTAGGATTAATTGGTATTATTATATTATCAGGCGGAGCATATTACATATATAGAAGTAGAAAAGTACTTAATTAAAGATTCTTAGGAATCTTTTTTTATGGAAAAATTAACCTTGTTGTGATATTATAGTCGCAAACGGGGCGGTATTTATGAATTATAAAAAGTTGTTCTTAATATTCATAATTATTTTATTAATAAGTTATAAAGATGTTAAAGCTTTATCTAGAAGCGAATTAACTGTTTTAAATTTAAATCCTATTACTAATATTGATAAACCTACTAATTTTACTAGTGTACAAGGTGGAGTTACTACAGATAAATATGTAATTACTTTACTAATTAATGAAAATGAAAATAGTAATCATAAAACAGCTATTTTAGTCTTAAATAAAACTAATTACAAATTAGTTAGATTAGTAAAAAATCCAATAATTGAATATGATTTAGGACATGCTAATGATTGTACTTTTAATAGTAAAACTAATGAATTATTAGTACTTAGCGGAAGAAAAATAAATATTATTGATTTAAATAATGATAGTTTTACTTTAAAAGGTACTAAAGAATTAGAATACTATTATCATGGATTAGGTTATTCTGAAGAAGATGATCAATATGTTTTAGCTAGAGGTATTGAAGGGGGAACTATCTTTGAAATAAGAGATAGTGAATTTAATATAATTAGGGAGTTTAAGTTAAAAACTAATTTAACTAAGCAATCTTTAACAGTCTATCAAGGAAATATTTATTATGTTTGCTATGAAGCAGGAATGTTAACTAAGCATCAAAATATTTATGATGGAATGTTAAAAAGAAAAGAAAATTTGATTTATGTATATAACCTTAAGGGTAAGAAAAAAACAATTTACTATATTCCTTTTTCTTATCGAAATATTATTTTTGGAGAAATAGAAAACATTTCCTTCAATAATGGTAAAATGTTAATTCAATTTAATCATGCAAATAAAGCTGGGTATTTTACTGCTTCTTATAAATCAGAAGTTAATTCAAGTATTAGTATTGAAACTGATGAAGGTAATAATAATACATATAGACTTTATTTAGAAGAAAAAGAAGTGTTAAAGACTAAGTCTAAAGATAATGCTATTCCTATTAATCTTAGATATACTGAAGAAGGTAATTACAATTATCAGATTAAGAATAACAATGAATTAATTGAATTAGAAGATAGATATAAAGAAATACTAAAAAGCCTAGAAGTAAATGTTTATTATGATCCGGTAGTTAATAGATTAAAGGTAAATAGTAATGCCAAAGAATTAATTTTCTCAAGAGACTATTTATATGATAAAGATGATTTAAAAAGAGTAGAAGAAACATTGATAGTAGATGTTCCTGATACTAAGAATAATGATTATTATTGGCTAATAGGATTAATAATAATTCTAACTACTGTAAAATATCTTTACACTGTAAAAAGACTAAAATAGTCTTTTTATTGTTTATAAAATGAAGTCTTGTTATAATTTTAGTGTAAGAGGGTGTACTATGGAAGAATTAGAAAAACTACGTAAAGCATATGTTAATCATATGGTAATAGGATTAATAATCACAATAGTGGTAGTAGTTGTATTATTCGTTCTTTATAACGCAACTCAGTTTTTATTTGTTGCTTTTATAATTTGTTTTATGATTGTTTTATTAACTGGAGGATCTAAAAAGAAAAAGTATTCCACAGCTTATAAGAAAGAGATTGTTACTACAACAATGCAAGAATTATTTACAGATATAGTATTTGATTATGATAAAGGATTACCTAGTAGCGTAATTAAAGAAACTGATATGATGCGATTAGGTAATAGATATAGTTCTAATGATTGGTACTCTGGTAAATATAAAGATGTTTCATTCACTAGTAGTGATGTATCAATAGAAGAGGTTACTACAGACAGTGAAGGTCATACTCATACTACTGTTTACTTCCGTGGGCAATGGTATATATTTAATTTTAATAAAAATTTTAAGGGAAAGTTTCAAGTATGTGAAAAAGACTTTCATTATTCTAAACATGGAGGATTATTTGATAAGAGTATAGAGAAAGTTGAAGTAGAAGATATTGATTTTAATAAACAATTTAGAATTTATAGTACTGATGCTCATAGTGTTTTCTATGTTTTAACACCTCATATTATTGAAAGCATTAAAAAGATTAATGAAGCTATTCCAGGAAGATTGTTATTAATATTTAAAGATAATTCATTACATGTCGGAATATATAATGGTAGTGATAATTTTGAACCAAGTATATTCCATAAAATAGATGTAGAAAAGTCAAAAGAAAAAGTAAGAAAAGAAATAGAACCAATTACAAAGTTTGTTGAAGAGTTAAGATTAGATAATAATATTTTCTCTTCTAGTGCTGTTCAAAATAATCCACAAGGAGAATAATATGAATGAATTAGAGGAAGAAAGAAAAAAGTATTTAGAATCTAGAAAGCGATATAAAAAAGTTAGTAAAATAGTATCAATTGTAGCTATTATAACATTGATAGCATATTTATGTGACTTTCCTAGAAATAATGAAGTTACAATAATTGCAATTATAGTATGTGTAGTATCATCTATCTATATTGGTAGAGATCATCATAATGATAAATCGGATTATGAAGAATATCGTAAAAAGTATCGAGAAGTTATTGTAGATGGCGTTCTAAAAGAAATGTTTACTGATATTGAAACTGATTATAGCAAAGGAATAGATAAAGGTACAATTCGTAGTACCAATATAATACATGCTGGTATTGGTACATCATTTTCTTCAGAAGATTATGTTAAAGGAAAGTATAAAAATGTAGTTTTTGAAGTTAGTGATGTTCATACATCTCATAGTGATGAAGATGGTAATCGTATTATTGATTTTCAAGGACAGTATTATATCTTTGAATTTAATAAAGAATTTAAAGGAAGCGTTAGAGTTTTATATAATGATGAAAAGAAAATATATAAAAAGTTTCCAGATTATGTAGAATTAGAAGATGAAGAGTTTAATAATAATTTTACTGTTTTAGCAAAAGATAAACATTTAGCATATTATATTTTAACTCCTAATTTTGTAGAAAAAATAAAAGAGCTTGCTTATAAATTTGGAGGAGTTAATTTTCTCTTTATTGATAATAAAGTACATATCGCAATTTATAATGATGAGGATTTATTTGAGTTTAATGTGATTGAAAAATTAAATCTTGAAAAAGAATCAGAAAAAGTAAGAAATAATTTAACTGATATAATAAAAATAATAGATATGTTAGATTTAAATGATAAAGTATTTAAGTAAAAGATTATAATTGAAAGGAGGTGTAATAGTGAATAGTTTAATTATAGTATTAGTTGTAATCGTAGCTATTTTATTTATACCTGTAATTGTTGTTATTAATAAATTTAACAGAATGCTTGTAAAAATAGAAGAAGCTGATAGTGATATTGATGTAGCATTAATTAAAAGACATGATACTTTAACTAAAATGTTAGATGTTGTTAAGGGATATGCTAAACATGAAAAAGATACACTAATTGAAATTGTTAATGTTCGTAAAGGAATGTCTGCAAAAGAAAAGAATGATGCTATTAAATCATTGGATGAATCAACTGAAAAAATAAGATTATTAGCCGAAGCTTATCCTGAATTAAGATCAAGTGAAAACTATAATACTTTACAAAAATCAATTGCTGATACTGAAGAGCATTTGCAAGCAGCTAGAAGAATGTATAATGCTAATGTTTCTGCATTTAATCAGTATTTAGTATCTTTTCCAGCATCAATTATTGGTTCTATGAAAGGATTATCTAAGAAAGAATTCTTAGAAGCATCTGAAGAACAAAAAGAAGATGTAAAAATGGATTTATAATTGAAGCCTAATGAGCTTCTTTTTTTTGTTAAAATATTTGTAATATCAACGTTTTTATAGTATAATTCTAACTAGGGTGAAGAGATATGTACTTAAAGGAGATAAATGCCAGTGGTTTTAAGTCTTTTGCTGATAAATTAGAATTAAGACTAGATGGTAAGACAACTTGTATAGTCGGACCTAATGGTTCAGGTAAAAGTAATGTTGTAGATGCTGTACGTTGGGTTTTAGGTGAACAATCAGTAAAATCTCTTCGTGGAGAAGGTTCAATGACTGATGTTATCTTCTCAGGTAGTAAAACAAGAAATCCACTAAATGTCGCATCAGTAGAATTAATATTTGATAATAGTGATCATTTTTTAAATGTTCCATACACAGAAATATCTATTAAAAGAAGAATGTATCGTAGTGGAGAAAATGAATATTATTTGAATAATGAAAAGTGTCGTTTAAAAGATATTACTAATTTATTATTAGATACTGGTATGGCTAAAGAATCATTTAATATTATTTCTCAAGGAGAAGTAAGTAAAATAATTAGTAATTCATCTCATGATAGAAGAATAATATTTGAAGAAGCTTCAGGTATTTTAAAATATAAGAAAAGAAAAGAAGAAGCTCTTCGTAAGTTAGACCGTACTCATAATAATTTAGATCGTGTAAATGATATTATTACTGAGTTAGAAATGCAAGTAGGTCCATTAAAAGTACAAAGTGAGAAAGCTAAAGAGTATTTAGAAAATAAAGAAGGTTTAGATAAATATGAAGTGGCTTTACTTGCTTATGATATTGAGAATTTAAACAAGAATTTAGAAAATGATAAGACTAGAAAAGAAAAGATTGACAATGAAATAATTACTATTTCTAATGAAACTAGTTTAAGCGATACTAAGAGTGCCCTTGATAGTAGTAAATTAATGAAGTTAGAAACAGAAAGAAATAAATTAAATAGCGAATTACTAACAGTAACTACTGAGAAAGAAAGACTTGATGGAGAAAGAAGTCTCTTAAAGGAAAAGAGTAAGAATAGTAATTCAAAAGATAAGGTTAATGATGACTTAAGAATGCTTTTAGAAGAAAAAGAAAAATTAAATGGAACTATTTCTATACTTAATGAAGAAGTAAAAAGAATCGAAGAAGAAATAGATAATCAAGATAAAAAGACAGGTGAAGTAGAAAAAGAATTACAGACAGCAAAGTTAAAGAAGAACATGCTTAATAATGATTATTCTTCTCATAATCAAGAAATTATTTCACTTAGTCATCAAATTGATAATTTAAAAGTTGAAATAGATCAAAATGGTGATATGCCTAATAGTGTTAGAAAAGTATTAAATAATAGTAATCTAACAGGTATACATAATACTATTGGTAATATTGTAGGGGTAGAAGAAAAATACTTAAGAGCTTTAAATACTGCAATATCTGCTAATAAAAACTTTATTATTACTAAAGATGAAGAAAGTGCAAAATCTGCAATTGCTTATTTAAAAGATAGTCATTTAGGAAGAGCTACTTTCTTTCCAATGGATGTTATTAAAGAAAGATATGTTGATAATGAGACACTAAATGTTTTAAAGAATAGTAATGATTTCTTAGGCGTTATGTCTGATTTAATTACTTATAATCAGATGTATGACTCTATTATTAAGAATCAATTGGGTATAGTAGTAGTTGCTACCGATATTAATGCTGCTACTAGACTATCTCATATGATTAAATCAAGATATAAGATAGTTACTCTAGAAGGTGATGTAGTGAATGTAGGTGGATCTTTAACTGGAGGATCTGTCTATAATGGTAAGAGTACTATTTTATTAAAACAAGAAGTAAAACATCTCCAAGATAGAGTTAAACTGTTAAAAGAGGAAGAAGAAACTATTAAAAAAGAATTAACTGATAATGATAAAGAAATAAGTATGATTGAAAATAAATTATTTGAATTATCTAAAGAAAAAGTTTCTCTTAGTGAAAAATTTGAAACTAAGAATAGTGAGTTATTAACTGTAAAAGATAAACTAACTAATACAGAAAAAGAATATAGTTCCATGGAATCTATTAGTACTAATTCTGTTGATAAAAAAGAAGCAGAATTAATTAAATTATTCCATGAAAAAGCTGCTTTGAAAGAGCAATTAGAAATTAAAATTAAAGCTCTTAATAAAGAAATTAGTAGTTTAAAAGATAAGATTGAAAAGAATCAAGCAGATGATAAATTAAAACTATCTAAGTTAAGAGAATTAGAAAAAGAATCTCGTGAGTTAGAAATAAGTATCAATAGAGCAGATGTTAAGCTGGATAATATGTTAGAAACATTATCTGTTGATTATGAATTAACTTATGAAAGAGCACATAAAGAATATGCTTTAGACATTGAACCTGATGAAGCTAGAAGAAAAGTTAATAAGTATCGAGCTAATATTAAAAGAATCGGTATGGTTAATATCGATGCTATTGAAGAGTATGAAAAGGTTAATACTAGATATGAATTCTTAACTCATCAAAGAGAAGATTTATTAAATGCTGAAGATACATTACTTGAAATAATGAATGAAATGGATGAAGTAATGAAAGAGGAATTTAAAACTACTTTTGATAAAATAAAAGTAGAATTTGCTAAAGTATTTAAAGAACTATTTAAAGGAGGAACAGCTGATCTTCGTTTAACTGAACCTCATGATTTATTAAATACTGGTGTAGAAATAGTTGCTTCACCTCCAGGTAAGAAATTAACTACAATTTCATTATTATCTGGTGGAGAAAAGACATTAACCGCAATTAGTTTATTATTCGCAATACTTAATGTTAAAACTGTTCCATTCTGTTTATTTGATGAAGTAGAGGCAGCTTTAGACGAAGCTAATGTAGATCAGTTTGGTAAATATCTTTCTCATTATAAAGATAAGACTCAATTCTTAATAATTACTCATAAAAAGAAGACTATGGAATTTGCTAATACATTATATGGTATTACAATGCAAGAATCAGGTGTGTCTAAATTAGTAAGTGTTGTCTTAGATAATTATGTAGAAGTAATATAAAAGATGTGAAAGCATCTTTTATTTTATTTGAAAATATGTTATAATAAGCGACGCGAATGAGAGATACTATGAAAAGAATAGAGGAAATCAGTTTAAAAGAAAAAGATGTTGCCAAATTAAAAGAATATCCTTTGCATGATGTTCTTTGTACTGAAGGACAAATCTATTATTATAAAAAAGATAAAGATTGGCATAGTACTTTATTAAAGAAATTATTTAGAACTGATGAAAAAAGAGTAAATAGAAAAGTAGATACTATCGAAGTGTTACAAAATAGCGAGTTATCTACTTATAAGGAATTAGTTATTCCTGAAAAAGTAGTATTAATTGGTGGTATTAAATCTGGTTTTACTATTAAAGAAATAACTGATTGTGTTAATTTAAATGCTTTCTTAAAATCTAATAAAGTGTCTGATCAAGATAAATTATTAGTTCTTAAAAAGATTGGCGAATTATTAAGAAAAGTACAAAACCAAGAGATCAAGAATTTTATTTTGGAGATTTACAGGAATATAATTTCTTAGTAGATAAAAATAATGATATTTATGTAGTTGATTTAGATAGTTCAGCAGTTAATAGAAAAAAACCACTAGAAACAAAATATATTATTGTTGATAAAAAGACTCATAGCATAAGTAAATATAAAGTTAATAGTGTAGGTAGATGTTATCCTAATTTTAATGTTGATACATACTGTTACAATACAATGATTTTAAATTATATATCTGGTGGAAATATTCACAGACTATCTTTTGAAGATTATTACAAATATATGGATTATTTAAGTTATTGTGGTATTCCAAAAGAAATGATTGATATTTTTGATAATCATTATAGTAACAAAGATAATGAAAGTGTAGTTGATTACTTAGATGAATTGAGATCTGACTATCGAAGAGCTAATTATAAAGTATATGAAGCAGTAAAAGCAAAGAAAAAGTCATTATAAAAGAAGCAATGCTTCTTTTTTTCGTACAAAACTAAAAGCACTCAATCACCTAGATTAAGTGCGCACCAACAAGGTAAGCACTTATATCAAAAAGTGCTCCCTAAATTCATTTTAACACTAACAATTATCGTTGTCAAAGGATTGCAATAAATGTGTGTTTCATGTATACTTAATATAGGAGGATAGATATGGTAATAGATAAAGATAACATAAAAATTCTTTTACTTATCTTAGTACTAGGTTTAGGTATTGGCTATGCCTATATTAATAGTGACTTAAATATTAATGGAACAGCCAGAGTAGATCATGCAAACTGGGATGTCCATTGGGCTAATATTCAAGTTACTACTGGTAGTGTTACTGGATCTAATGTAGTAACGCAGCCAACTATATCTAATGGTACAACAGTAACATATTCAGTAATATTATCAATACCAGGAGACTATTATGAATTTACTGTTGATGCCGTAAATGGTGGAGTAATCGATGCAATGATTGATACAATTGATTCAAAATTAAATGGATCAACTATAACAACATTACCAGCATACTTGAATTATAGTGTTAAATACTCCGATGGAACAGAATTGGAACCAAATCATGAATTACTAGCAAATACTACGGAAACTTATAAAGTAAGAGTAGAGTATAGTACTGATATTAATTTAAATCAAATCCCAGCCAGTAATCAGACGTTGAGTCTACAATTTACAGTAACATATAGACAAAAGACCAATGTTGCAATACCAGTAAGAAATTATGTATATAGATCAAATCCTAACAATGCGCATATTGGAGATAGTATATCAACATTAGGAACAACTTATATAACGTATCAAGATGTAGTGAATAATACGGGATTTAGTTTTTTAAGGCATAAAATAGTAAATAATCAAGTGGCAGAAAGTGTTGTGGGATTTGTCTATAATAGTAATGTATATTATTTAATTGGAGGAGGAGCAACCTATAATTCATCAACTGGTAATTATAACCTTGATAGTATCTATTATGAGCAAAATAAAGCAACTTTATTAAGTGCTTTTGGTAGTAACAATTGTACTGAAGATTTTTCTGGTAGTAATCCTCATGAATACGATTGCACTATATCTGGAACTAATATTCATGCTCGCGCTTATTCGTATGGTGATGTAGATGCCTATAATTCTAATTGGTGTTGTTATGTTGAAGCTGATAATAGTTCTAAGTGTATTGATGATATGTGATCTAAATTAATCATTTTCAAAAAACAAAAGAGATTTTAAATAATCTCTTTTTATATTATAATATTTATATGAAAAGAATTAGAGTATGGACAATTATTTTATTTATATTATTCTTGTTACCAGTAAATATCTATTCGCTGGATTTTGATATTTATTCTAAAAATGCTATTTTGTATAATACTAAAGAAAATAAAATCATGTATGAAAAAAATAGTACTGATAAGGTGAGTATTGCATCCTTAACTAAGATAACTACAGGTATAGTAGCTTTAGAAAATATTAAGAATTTAGATGATAAAGTAACTTTAACAGAAAAAGACTTTGAAGGTTTAGCTGAAGCTAATGCTGCAGTTGCTGGTTTTAGAATAGGTCAAGAAGTAACATATCGTGATTTAATGTATGGATTATTATTACCTAGTGGTGCTGATGCTGCTCAAGCTTTAACTAGAAATATTTCTGGTTCTAATGAAAAGTTTGTTAAATTGATGAATGAAAAAGCAAAAGAATTAAAATTAGAAAATACACATTATGCTAATCCTACTGGTTTAGATGATCCTAATAATTATTCTACTGTTAAAGATGTCTTTACTGTATTTCAATATGCTTTAAATAATGAAGATTTTAAAGAAATGGTTACTACGATGACTTATGTTACTAGTGATGGAAGTATTACTTTTAAAAGTACTTTTACTAAAGCAGCAGCCTTAAGTATTGATTATATTAAAGGTGGTAAGACAGGTACTACTGGTGATGCAGGATTATGTTTAGCTAGTATTGCTAATTATGATAATACTGATTTTATTTTAATTACTACAGGAGCAAAATATGTAAGAGGTAGTCTAAATAATTTTGTAGATCATAAAATGATTTATGAATTTGTAAGAGCTAATTATGATTATCAAGAAGTAGTTAATCCTGAGGATGTATTAGTTACATTAAAAACAGAATATTTAAAAGAAGATACCATTGATTTTAAAAGTCCTAAGAAAATAGTAATGTATTTAGACAAAGATTTTAATAAGAAAAAATTATTTTATAAATACAGTGGTACTAAAGTAATTACTAGAAAGAATAAAAATGGAGAAAAACTAGGTAAAGTAGATATTATCTATGATAAAGAAAAGTTAGCAAGTATAGATATTGTTTTAAAAGATAAACCTAGGTTTTCAATAATTAAATATTTATTAGCTCATAAATTAATAGTAGGTATAGTCTTATTAGTATTAATAATATTTATTTTTAGAACAAAAAAACACAAGAAAATAAAGATTAAAGTAAAAAAGAAAAAGAGAAGATAACTTCTCTTTTTAAATTGATCTCATTTGGTCTTTTCCTTTAAATGGATTTTTAGGATCAATGTGATCTGTAAATAAAATACCATTTAAATGATCTAGTTCATGTTGAAAGCAAATAGCTAATTCTTCACGACCTCTTATTTGGAACTTATTACCATCTACATCATATGCTTCCATAGTAACTCGTGCATATCTAGGAACAATACCTTCTACAGGACGATTAACACTTAAACATCCTTCTCCTTCATCAACATAGATTTGTTCCATTGAGTTACTAATTATTTTTGGATTAATTAGAATATAAGTATCAAATTTTTGTTCTTCATCATCTTCTTCGGTAACTTCATTGACAACTACAAAATATCTTTTAGCTACTCCTAATTGAATAGCACTCATTCCCATACCAGGACGTAAGTCATATTTTTCTGCAAGTTCTTCTATTTGACTATCATGAAGATATTCGATCATTGTATTTATTAATTCTTTATCTTTTTTAGTTAAAGGGAATTCAACATCTTTACTAATAAGACGTAATCTTTTATCTTTTTCATCTAGAATGTCTTTAGTTTTTAACACTATACCACCTCGACCTCTTATAGTTTATCAAAAAATACTTACTTTGCCAATGTTAATTGACATTTTTTTAAAGACTTATTTATATAAAAGATTGAATATTATGGTATATTTATAGTAGTGGAGGACTATATGCGAAAGGTATTTAAGTATTTAGATAAACCATTGCTTATAACAACTATAATCTTATTCCTAATTGGATTGATTATGGTTTTTTCGGCGTCTAATGTTACTGCTTATATGTCTTATGTAGTTAGTCCTTATTATTATTTTGTTAAGCAAGCTGCTTTTCTAATAGCTGGATTCTTAGTATTTCTTTTTATGATTAATATGAATACTAAAACTTATGGTGTTTTATCAAGAGGTTTATTGTTAATACTAATGGCTTCATTAGGAGTCTTATTAGTAATTGGTACAGCAAAAAATAGAGCAGTCAGTTGGTTTGACTTAGGTATTATAAGTTTTCAACCTAGTGAATTTGCTAAGATTGTGACTATTGTATATTTAGCTTATTTCTATGATAAGAATAAAAACAAACTAAAGAGTTGGGGAAAAAGTTTATCTCCAATCGGGATTTGTATTGGAGTAGCAGCTTTAATATTTATGCAACCAGATTTAGGAACAACAATTATTTATGCATTACTAGTAGCAGCTATTTTTGTAATCGTACCAATAGCTCCAGAGATAAAGTACAAAACAGTGTTTGCTGGGATTGGAATTATTGGTTTTGGCTTAATAAGTATTTTTGGTGCTGGTAAAGGTGTATTACGTGAAAGACAAATGGAAAGATTTGATTTTAAAAGACCATGTGATCGTATTTTAGAGAATGGTAATCAAGTTTGTAATTGTTATATTGCGATGAATAATGGTGGTTTAACTGGAGTTGGTTTAGGTAATTCTACACAAAAATATTTGTATTTACCGGAACCATATACTGATTTTATCTTCGCAATTATTGTTGAAGAGTTAGGGGTAATAACAGGAATACTAATTATTCTATTATATATGTTTGTGCTGTATCGGATTTTACTAATAGGTAGAAGGTCCTATACCAATATGGGAGCTATAATGTGTTATGGAGTAGCTGTTTATATCTTCCTACATATTGCGGTAAACTTATTAGGTATTATGGGTATGATGCCTATGACAGGTGTACCATTACCATTTATGAGTTATGGAGGTAGTTTTACTATTTGTTTAATCGCAGCTTTAACCATAGTTCAAAGAGTAAGTGTTGAAAATGGTAGAACTAGAGATAGAGAATTAAAAGGCAAGTAATTGCTTTTTTTTATATTTTGTGGTAATATATTGCTAATTTCGTAGGTGAGGTTATGAGTATACTTGAGTTTAAAAATTTTAAAAATTTATTAGAATCAGAAATTAAAAAAAGTTCTAATGTTTTTATTATTGGTCATAATGGACCTGACTTTGATTCTATAGGGGCTTGTATTGGCTTGTCTGTGTTAGCTGAACATTTCCATAAAGATGCTTATATTATTGTTAATGATAAAATAATAAGGATGGAACCAGGTGTTAAAAAAATTATAGATGACAATAGAGATCAATTTTCTTTTATCACTAATGAAGAGTTTTTGAGATTAAAAGATTCAAAATCTTTACTTATCACAACAGATGTTAATAAAGACTATTTGGTTTCTGTAACTGATTATTTAGATGAAATGAATAGTATAGTTATTATTGATCATCATGCTGAAGATGAACATACTATTAAAACAAATAAAAAATATATTACAAATGAAGCATCTAGTGCATCAGAAATAGTTAGTTGGTTATTAAATTCTTTTAGAGTAAAATATTCTGAAGATGTAGCTAACTATTTACTTGCTGGTATTTGTTTAGATACTAAGAGATTTAAACAAAATACTACTTCTAAAACACATGATATTGCAGAACACTTAATTGATAAAGGTGCAGATATTGACTATGTAAACGAATTGTTCTTTGAAGATTTTGAAAGTTATTGTCGTATTAGTAATTTAATAATTAATGGTACTATTATTAGAAAATATAGTGATGATTTATTATCACCAATTCAAGTATCATTTACTTTGAACAGAAATCAACCCGATGTAATTATGGCTAAAGAGGATTATGCTAAAGCAGCTGATATAATGTTAACATTCAAAGGAATTGATGCTTCCATAGTTTTAGGACTAGTAGAAGAAGGTGTTATTCAAATATCAATTAGAAGTGGTAAAAAAGTAAATTCATTAAAAATCATGGAAGCTATGAGTGGAAAATGTGGAGGAACTATTCAAATGGCTGGTGGTACGGTCTACACAAATGATGTCTTTAAAGTTGAAGAAGAATTAATAGAAAAAGTAAGATTAGGTATTTCTTCAGAAGAACCTATTATTGAAGAACCGCCAGTTATTAAGAAAAAACAAATTATAAGATTTAATTATAAATAGAAAAGTTTAGTAACTTTTCTTTTTTTTTGAATAATACTATTGGAAGGTGATAGTATTACGTTTAAATATCGATATCGTAAACAAATAATAATTGGAATTATATCTCTAATAATAATTAGTAGTCTAGTTATAAGTATAGTAGTCAATTTAAGAAAAGATTTTAGGAAAGATATAGTTGTAGAGAAAAAAGTAAAGAAAAAAGAAACAAAAATAATAGTAGAAGAAAAAATAAAAGTAGATATTAAAGGCCAAGTAATCAATCCAGGTATTTATTCTTTAAAACCTGATTCTAGAGTAATTGATGTAATTGCGGCTGCTGGAGGATTAACAGGAGAAGCAGATACATCTGTTATTAATTTAAGTAAAAAGATTACTGATGAAATGGTAATAATTATCTATAGCAAAGCTGAAGTTGCTGATTTTCATAAGACAAAAGAAATAGAAAAACAAGTAGAAGAACAATGTCACCAAAAGAATGAAGAATCATTAATAAATGATGCTTGTATAAAGTCAGATACAGAAGAAACTAAATTAGGAAAAATATCTCTTAACAAAGCTACTAAAGAAGAATTGATGACTTTACCAGGAATAGGTGAATCTAAAGCTAAAGAAATAATTAATTATCGTGAAAAGAATGGCCCTTTTAAAACTATCGAAGATTTGAAAAAAGTAACAGGCATAGGAGAAAATATATTTGCTCAGATTAAGGAAAATATTACTGTGTGATTGTTTATATTTTATAATAACTATTTTAGTCTTATTAATAACAATTTATAGATTATCTATCCCAATAATATCTAATTATAATGAATCATCCACTAGTTTTATTGGTACTATTACTAAAATTATTGTTAAGGATGATAAAGTAACCATTTATGTTAAAAATAAAGAAACAATAATTGCTTATTATTATCTAAATCAATTAAATTATTCTAATCTAAAACTAGGCGATAAAGTAGAAATAACTGGTATCTTTAAACAACCTGATACAAATACAACTAAGTATTTGTTT
The DNA here is from genome assembly GCA_017432665.1 of Bacilli bacterium. Lineage (GTDB taxonomy): Bacteria > Bacillota_I > Bacilli_A > RF39 > UBA660 > UBA3789. The sequence goes on along the minus strand of JAFRIS010000047.1, from coordinate 636 downwards.
AATTATCGTAAATACTTGAAAAGAAGAAATATCTTTTATTTAGTAGAAATATCTTCAATAAAGAAAATAAGTAATAATAGAAATATCTATTATTTTTTAAAGCAAAGACTAATTTATAATTTAAGCAATAATCCATATCTCTATACATTTATTTTAGGAGATAAAAGTTATTTAAATAGTAATGTTAAAAGATCATATCAAAGTAATGGCATTAGTCACTTGTTTTGTATTAGCGGTATGCATACAGCCCTATTAATTATAATTATTAATAAACTATTAAAAAGATTTAATTTGAATGAAGTGAATTTATTTATAATAATTAGTAGTATATTAGTTATCTATTTATTGTTAGTAGGGTTTTCTTCATCAATATTAAGAGCTGTTCTTTTTTATATTATTTTTTCTATTAATCAAATAAAATATTTTTATATTAAACCAACTAATTTATTTTTAATAGTACTTTCTATTTCATTAATAATTAATCCCAACTATATTTATGATATTGGTTATTTATATTCTTATTCAATTAGTTTTAGTTTAATTAAAATGTCTGATTATCTTAAAGGAAATTATTTTAAAACTATTTTTAAAACATCTATTATTTCATTATTAGTAAGTCTACCAATTACTTTATAT
>JAFRIS010000046.1 GCA_017432665.1 Bacilli bacterium | reverse complement strand
TTATTTATATTCTTATTCAATTAGTTTTAGTTTAATTAAAATGTCTGATTATCTTAAAGGAAATTATTTTAAAACTATTTTTAAAACATCTATTATTTCATTATTAGTAAGTCTACCAATTACTTTATATAACTTTTATGAGATAAATATCTTAAGTATTATTTATAATTTAATCTTTATTCCTATAATTAGTATCATAATCTTCCCAATGAGTTTATTAGTGATAATTATCAAACCATTATTACCAATATATAATTATTTAATTATTGGAGTAGAAAGATTATCCTTGTTTTTTAGCAATATTAGTTTTGGTAAATTAATTTTTAAAAGATTACCTATCTATATTTATATAATTTATTTTTTATTAGTAATGATTTACTTTTATAAACCTAAGAAAATATTTATATATATGTTCTTTTCTTTATTATCTATTCATTATTTAATCCCTTATTTAAATTATTCTACTTACATGGAAATATTAGATGTAGGACAAGGAGATTCTATTTTAATTCATTCTAGTAATAAAGTTATATTAATGGATACTGGAGGTAAAGATAATTCAAATGGAGTAATATTTTTTAATACTATTAATCCTGGTCTTAAAAGTTTAGGTATTAAAAAAATAGACTATTTAATTCTAAGTCATGGAGATAGTGATCATATGGGAGAAGCTATTAACTTAGTTAATAATTTTAAAGTAGATAAAGTTATCTTTAATTGTGGTTCTTATAATTATTTAGAAAAAGAATTAATTAAAGATTTAGAGAAAAAGAAAATAAAGTATTATTCTTGTATTAATGAATTAAATATAAATAAAAACAAATTCTATTTCTTACAAACAAAGGAATATGATAACGAAAATGATAATAGTAATGTTATTTATACTGAATTAAATGGTTATAAATTTATGTTTATGGGTGATGCATCTATTTATACAGAACAAGAAATATTAAATGAATATAATTTATCTAATATAGATGTATTAAAAGTAGGACATCATGGTTCTAAGACAAGTAGTAGTAAAGAATTTATTGATGTGATTAATCCTATGTATTCAATTATTAGTGTAGGAGAAGATAATAAATATGGTCATCCCAATAAAGAGGTATTAGAAAATTTGAATAATTCAAAAATATATAGAACAGATCAAGATGGAAGCATTATGTTTAAAATTAAAAATAATAAACTATATGCATTACTATATAATCATATGTAATTGTTGCCTATAATCAAAATATGTATTATAATAAACAGCACATAAAAAACAGCTTATACTGATTTTATTGTATCCAAAGAAAGAAAAGTTTAATAATCAAACAAAGAGTAATCAAATAAATGAGAGGTGGAATTATGTATACAATTGAATACTATAAAACAAAAAGAGATAAATCTAAACGTAAAGCAACTGGCCACTGGAGCGAAGAGAGCAAAGATACATGCTGGGATATAAAGAGTTTAACAATTGATAAAGAAGATATTAAACATATATTATATGATGATAGATTGATAGACAACTTTAATCAATTAGTTTCATCTGCTTTAAGATGGAGGACGCGCGAGTGGTATAAAGATCTAGATCGCTTACAAATACTAAATAATAATATGAGAAATGAACGTATTATTTATGAAATAATTAATTGTGAATGGATGATTAATAGAGATGAAATAAATGAATTAGATACATTAAAAGTTGTGAGAAACTTGTGCAAATATTTTCAACGCTATGATCGTACTAATGATCCAGATCGAAAAGAAAGAGCAAAAATTTTACTTAATTATTACATGAATACGATTATGAATATAGATAAGCCAAAACAAAAATCTAATGGAAAAGTTTTAAAGTTAGGAACACGCCACGTATGGGACCCCACTTTATGAAACCTATGAAAAGCAATTATGGGGGAAAGTATATGGATAATGATTTAACATGGGAGCAATATTTAGAAAAAGTAAGATTAGAACTTGAGGAATTGGAAAGAAAAAAATCAAGGGATTCTAGAAAAAGAGAAGTTTTATTTTATATGGCATCTCATCCAAAATCTGGTGCATTTGATGATTTAATGGATGTTAATGGTATTGATGTGAAAGGTAAAGCACTATTGAGATATAAAAAAAATGAGTCATGTGATATTTTAGAATGTCTATATTGTGAGAATAGTGCATATGAAATTATCTTAGAATCTGGTAATGGTATTAAAAATGGTCAAGAAGATATAAATTCATATCCTTTTGATCATGAAATATTATTTTACGACATAATACCTACTGAAGGAGAATTATTTTCTTATCTATTTGATGAACACTCTAGATATAAAATTATAAGAAAAGTAGATAATGCAGAAATAATTGATACTACTTCTATGATAAGACCAGCTGTTGGAAATAAGAAATTAGTAAAATAGTAGTCTAAATAGGTGGTGATAGTATGTTAGGGGCAATTTACGGCGATAAAGCAGGAAGTATATATGAATTCGGACAATTAAAAGAGATAACAAGTATTGATCCTAAAGAATTAATATTACCTAATTCATTCTATAGTGATGATACTATTGAAACTATTGCAGTTATAGATGCAATTATAAATAATAGAGATTATGAACAAACCTTAAGAGAATATATATTAGATAATATCGAATATAAACCTAATTTTAAACCATACTTTAAAAATTCTTTTTCGCCTGGGGCAATAAAATGGGCAAAAGGAATTGGAAGAAATAATAGTAGTGGAAATGGGGCTATGATGAGAATTTCACCGGTAGGTTATTTATTTAATAGTGAAAAAGATGTAATAGAAAATGCTAGGCTGGTTACGATTACTTCACATAATTCTAAGGAGGCAATTGAGTCCGCAACAATTATAGCTTTAATAATATTTTATTTTAGAAAAGGACTAACTAAAGAAGAGGTGTTTCAAAAATTAAACCTATTAGTGAAGTATGAATCATTTGTAAAATTTAATACAACGTGTAGAGAAACATTAGGTAATTGCCTTTATGCTATATATAATTCTAATTCGTTTGAAGATTCAATTAGAAAAACATTATTAATGGGTGGAGATACAGATACTAATTGCTGCATAGTTGGTTCTGTTACTGAGAGTTTATATGGAATGAATGATATTCAAAAGAAAGATGCAATCTCAAATTTACCTAAGGAATATGTAAAAGTTTTAAAAAAAGTTTATGAATAAAATAATCATAAACTTTTAATTTGACTAAATTTGTATTGTAAATTGAGCGTTAGCAAAATATATAGGATATAATTGATTTGTCACTTTTAAAGGTGATGATATAATTTGTATAGATTGATACTATAATATTTTTACATAGGAATACTTTTAATGAAAAATAACTGTGATATGTATTACGACTTTTTCTTATAAATAAATTTGAGATAGAAAATAGGACTTTAAATGTTAATTAAAATAGTTAAATAAGTGGACTTTTATGTTGATTTTGTGTAAAATAAAACATAGGTGGTGGTAAGTTTATGAAAAATAAAAAAGACATGTTTGATGTAGATTTAACTAAACTTACCCATTCTTTTCAAGATGCTTGCGCTGATAAAGATTTTAAAGATTTTGTATACGGTTTAAATATTAAAGAAGAAATTCTTATTAAATATACATCTTCCTTACAAGATGCTTTTTTGGAGTGCAATAATTGTAAAAATTGTAAAGGATTAAGTACTTGTAAAAATAAAATAACAGGGTATAAATACACTCCGGTTTATGAAGGTAATATAATTAGTTTCACTTATGATGAATGTTCTAAAGAAAAGAAACGAAGAGAAAATAATTCTTATAAAGATAATCTGGGTTTATATGAATTGCCTAAAGAATTAAAGGAGGCTTGTTTTAAAGATCTTTATAAAGATGATAAAGCAAGAGTTCCAATTATAAAATATTTTAAAGAATTTATTGATAATTATAAAAAAGAAGATAAACCTAAAGGAATTTACTTAAATGGATCTTTTGGATCAGGAAAAACATATTTAATCGCAGCTTTATTTAATGAGATGGCAAAAAAAGGTGAGAAATCTATTTTAGTTTATTATCCAAAATTGTTAAGAAACTTGAAAGCTTCTTTTGGGATAGACTATGATGAACAATATGAGCTTGTCGAGAGAGCACCTTTGTTATTACTTGATGATATAGGTGCTGAAAATTGTAGTAACTGGTCTAGAGATGAAGTTCTAGGACCAATCTTGCAATATAGGATGGAGAATCATCTGCCAACATTCTTCACTTCAAATTTGACTTTAAGTGAACTAGAAAAATCCCTTTCTATTACCTCATCAGGTGTAGACAAGGTTAAAGCAAGAAGAATAATTGAGAGGATTAAACAGCTAACTGTACAACTAGAACTAGTGAGTAAAAACAGAAGGGATTGATAAAATGAGGAATATCGAAAAATCATTAGTAAATTTTGTCAATGGGAAAGGGCCAATGATTAGTGAAGAAGTTCTTTGTAATCAAGCTACAAAAGATGCCGATGAAACTATCGATATTCTTTTTAATGTCATAAATAAAGAAATAGAATCAGTTACTGGTTTAGAATCACTAGAACGAGTAAGAGAATTATTTAAATGTATTAAACTTATACTTAGTACTAATGATAAAGTTGATCGTAAAAAGGTAGCCCGTAGAATAAATAAATTGGATGAGAGAATTGATCGCATTGAATTAGAAAATAAAAATAAATTTCATGATATGAAGAATGCTATTCAAGAATTAGAATCAGTTAGAACAGAATTAGATACTATAGGAGAAGAAGCAGTAGTTAAAGATACTAAGCAATATGATTTAATTAATTATTTAGTAGATGAAAAGAAAGATATTGCTTATATTGAATATACTTTTAATAAAATGCCTAATCTAGTAAATGTAAAAGATAAAGAAGATGTGTCTTTATTTAGAAATGTAGTTAAAAAATATATTAAAGCTATTAAAGACGAAGATGATGAAAAAGCTTTGTATTTTAATAATTTAATTTCTTTAATACTTTCCCAAAGAAGTTTTAGTTTAAATGATAATGAAAAAAGAAAGACATTAGAGTTAGTACATTCTACTATTGATAGATTGAGTGTTAAAAAGAATTATGCCAAGAAAAATAAAGATAAGATAAAATGGTTAAATAGCTTGGTTGATAGTATTAAAGGTGATGAATCAAAAGATAGTAAATTGGATATGCTAGCTAATAAACATCATATAGCAATACATTTCAGTGATGATTTGTTAGAGAAAGCTAAATTTGCAAAAGTAACTGATAAAGATATGAGAACTAGAATGTATGTAGATGAATATACTATTACTATTGATGGAGATAATGCTGTAGAAATAGATGATGCCCTAAGTTGTAAAAGACTTCCTAATGGTAATTATCTATTAGGGGTACATATTTCTTCAATATTAGGATATTTTTCATACTATAGTGATATAGTTGAAGAAGCATTGAGTAGAGGTAGATCAATTTATTTATCTAATAAATATCGCAATACTGAAAATGATTATAATAGGACAATTCCACTATTTCCATATGAGTTTTCTGCAAAAACTGGATCATTAATTACAGGAATACCTAAGCTTGCTAGAAGTTATTTCTTTGAAATAGATAGTACTGGTAGTATTGTTAATGAAAGTTTTCAAAAAACAATTATTAATAGTAATAAGCAAACTACTTATAAAGAAATAAATAAAATATTAAATCATGGTACTAAAGATAAAGAATTACAAGATTTAATATTTGATTTACATGATGTTGCTGAAATACTTGATAAAAGATATAAGGCAGGAGATCAAATCTATGAAAATATTAAAGCTAGTACTGAGGACTTTTCTGATTTGAGAGTTAAAAGAATTGGTTCAGAAAAAATAGTTTATCAATCTATGTTATTAACAGGTAATAGAGTGGCTTCGTTTTTTGCTAAGAATGGATATCCATGTTTATATAGAGTACATAGTGTTAATTCAGCGGATAGTAAAAAATTACAAAATCTAATTCAAAACTTAACAAAGACTTATGGTGGAGAACAATACAATAAACTATATCAATTGATAGAAGGTATTTATCCTAAAGGTTGGTATGATATAGCTGGTTCTCATGATGGTTTAGGATTAGAACATTACTGTCATTGTACTTCAGCATTAAGAAGAGCAGCTGATATTGTTGTAGAACATGCTCTTGAAGTTTGCTATGATGATAATCCTAGCGATAAAGAATTGATAAAATTAGAGGAGGAAATTACTAGAAGAAAAACAGAAATAAATAATAAGCAAGATCCAATTGAATGGTTTTGTAGAGACTATAAAAGAGCTTATCAAAAAAGGAGATAATTATGAAAAAGAATAAAAAGGTAATTATAGCAGTATGTTTATTAATAATAGTAATAGTAGGACTTATATTATTTGTTAATTCTAAAAACAGTGAATATTTATATCAATCAAATCATAATAAATCACATATTGGTATGAGAGTATTAGGATTAAAGGGAACTCATAAGTCATACAAAGATATAAAGAAAAATGTTTTTTTAAGACACAAAGTAGAAAAAGGAGTAATTGTTTCTACAGAGATTGGTTTTAAATATCATGATCAAATTTACTATTTAAAAGGTGCTGATCAGGGAGACTCCTATGAACAAAATAAGCAAGTATTAGAAATGTCTTTTGGAAAAGACAATTGTGAAGAAGGATCAGATTTAAATTCTTATAGAAAGAATTATTCTTGTTTTGGGGAAGATGGTTATTCATCAGCTTATACTGTTAGTGATGGGGCTGTTGGAGCCAATATAGAAGATGATTGGAATTGCAGTATTGTTGATTCTGAGATAGCTTATTGTTATAGAGAATACGAGGATGAATAATCATCCTCTTTTTTTGTCAAATTGACAAAACAGTTTATTTTTAGTATAATATTCCTCACTTTTGGGGGACTAGTTATGGGAACAATAAAAAGAGAAATTATTAAAACTATTTCACTAATTTTTGTAGTATTAGCTATTACTTTACAAATTATAAACTATAGAGCTAAAGAAGTACCATATGATCTTAGCTTTGAGTATATTAATACTAAAGATATGGCTCAAACTAAAATAGCTATGAAAAATAGTATAAGTAAAGTTAATATTATTGATTCGGTATTCACCGGATCTACTGATTCCAATGTAGAAGAGATTTCTCTTCCTAATAATCAAGGTTTCCAAGAAGTAGAGTTTACTGGAGTTAGAAAAATAGAAAATAAACCTGTAGTTCCTAAAAGAATTTGGTATTTACCTACACAGATGGGCAATGTAACACAAAATCCTCATTATGGGCATGTGGCATTAGATATTACTAGTCCTAGAGGCTCTAATGAATTAATATTTCCAGTTGCGAATGGTAAAATATCAAGTATTTATCGTGATAGTGCAGGAGCATTAATAGTTACAGTTTTGCATAACATTAATGGTAAAAATTATACTTCTCAATATGTTCATTTATCTAGTTATGCCAGTGGTTTATATGTAGGTAAACCAGTTACTATTAATGACTGTTTAGGCAGAATGGGAACAACTGGTTATTCAACAGGAGTTCATTTACATTTAGCAGTTGTAGACTGTGGTTTGTTTGTTCCGGGTGATAAAAACTGTAGTGACTTAAATGGATTTTTTAGATATGCTAATTACCGTTATGGTCAAGGATATATTGGTTTAGGGACTATGATGAGAGTTCCCGGAAGTTGGAATCAAAGATAACTTGCAAAAATTTAAAATAAGTGTTATATTGATTTAGGAAATACATTGACAAAGGACAAGATTGTTAATAGATTCTTTAAGAGAGTTCATGGTGCTGAGAATGAATAGATATATTAATAATTACTACCTTTCGAGTAGAACTATTAAAAGTAGTTCCGGCGTAAGTCGTTATGATTATGAGTTAAACAAAGGATGGTACCGTGCTTATGCACTCCTGTACTGTCCTTTTTTGTTTTTTAGGAGGTGGTTAAATGACCGATATTGATACTTTTACCAGATATAAAGAACAAAAAAGTATTTTCGAAAATGAATTGCATCATCAAGTTAAATTATTGGAAAAGCGTACTGAAACTACGAGTTTTAAAGGATCAAAAGAGTATCATAAAAATTTAACTAAATTACAAAAAGAATTTAAAAAACTATTGAGGTCATTTGCTCAAGTTAGAGAAAAGAATATTACTTTAGATAAATATAGTCAGGAATTAAAAAGTATTAGGAAATATACAACTACAGTAGAAGGCTTTATTAAAATAGCTAATACGGTTTATATGCGTACTAGTATGCCTAAAGAAGAAACTGAGTTTTATGATTATTTTAGTGGAATAGATTCAGATGTTTCTTATATTTGTAAATTTCTAAAGAAAAGTAGTCAAGTTATTTGTATTGATGAAGGAGAGATTATTTTGTTAATTAATAAAATCTTATCAAATAAAAAAGAAACAACTAGAAATCTTATTAGAAGTACTATTAAGAAACCTAAAATTACATTAGAAACTAAAAATAGTAATAGTGGTGAATTATTACATAATCTTAGAAGTGAACAAATAACATTACAATATTTATTGAGAGAAGAAAAAGATTATGATGTTATAAGAGATTATGAAGAAAGATTATTAATAGTAGAAGAAAAAATAAAATTAGCTAAAAAAGAATTATTAAGAGAAAAATCAGAGGAAAGAGGAATGAGAAAATGATAAATATTAAAGAACATGAAGATTTAAGTGTAATGAATCACTCTTGTGCTCACTTACTTGCACAAGCAGTTAAACATTTATACCCAAATGCTAAGTTTTGGGTAGGACCAGTAATAGAAGAAGGATTCTATTATGATATTGATTTAGGTGATGAAGTACTTACTGAAGAAGATTTACCTAAAATTGAAAAAGAAATGAAAAAATGCTCTAAAGATAATAAGAGAATTATTCGTGAAGAAATATCTAAAGAGGAAGCATTAGAAAAATTTAAAGATGATCCATATAAAGTAGATTTAATATCTCGTATGGATGAAAATGAAGTGGTTATTTCTATGTATACTCAAGGAGACTTTACTGATCTTTGCCGTGGACCACATGTTGAATCTACTAAGTTATTAAAGAACTTCAAGTTATTGAAAGTTAGTGGAGCTTATTGGAAAGGTGATGCGAAGAATAAAATGCTTCAAAGAATCTATGGTATTTGTTTTGATAATCCAGAAGACTTAGAGAAGCATTTACAAGAATTAGAAGAAGCTAAAGAAAGAGATCATCGTAAGATTGGTAAAGATTTAGGTATTTATATGATGAGTGATTTAGTAGGTAGAGGATTACCTATGTATTTACCTAATGGATTTATTCTATGGCATGAATTAGAAGAATATATTAGAGATAAAGAAATTAAAAGAGGATATTTACATGTACAAACTCCACCTTTAGGAAATGTTGAATTATATAAAACATCAGGACATTTAGCTCATTATAAAGATGCAATGTTTCCAATTATGCAAGTAGAAGATGAAGAGTATGTATTACGTCCAATGAACTGTCCACATCATATGGTAATGTATGATAATGACTTACATTCATATCGTGATTTACCACTTAGAATAGCAGAAATCGCAAGAGATTGTCGTTATGAAACTAGTGGATCTTTAAAAGGAGTAGAAAGAGTCCGTACTTTCTGTCAAAATGATTCACATATCTTCTGTACTCCTGATCAAATAGGAGATGAATTCAAAGGCGTTGTAGATTTAATCTTAGAAGTATATGAAGAAATGGGTATTACTGATTACAAATTTGAATTAAGTTTAAGAGATCCAGAAGATAAAGTTAAATATCACCAAGATGATGAAATGTGGAATAAAGCAGAAGATGCTTTGAGAAAGATTATGAGTGATTATGGTGTTCCATATGAAGAAAAGATAGGAGAAGCTGCTTTCTATGGACCTAAGTTAGATGTTATTGTAAAACCAGCTGTTGGAAATGAATTTGCTTTATCAACTTGTCAAATAGATTTCTGTTTACCAGCTAAGTTTGATTTAACTTATGTAGATAATGATGGTTCTAAGAAAACACCAGTAGTTCTTCATAGAGCAGTATTTGGTTCTATTGATAGAACAATTGCTTATTACTTAGAAGAAACTAAAGGAATTTTACCATTATGGTTAGCTCCTAAACAAATGGTTGTAATGCCAGTAAATTCTGAATTCCAAGGTAATTATGCTAGAGAAGTATCAGAAATGTTAAAAGAAAAAGGATTTAGAGTGTTCTTAGATGATCGTAATGAAAAATTAGGTTATCGTTTAAGAGAAGCTCAAACTAAGAAAATCCCATATACACTTATCTTAGGAGATAATGAGAAAAATGATAAAACAATTAGTTATCGTTTGTTTGGAGAAAAAGAAACTACTACTTTAAGTCAAAAAGACTTTATTAAATTAGTAAGAGAAGAAGTAGATCAAAGAAAACTATTTAAGAAGTAACATCAGTTACTTCTTTTATTGACTAATAGATTTATTTAGTCTAATATAAATAGTTAGGAAGGTATGTTATGAAAAATATAGAAGAAATAGTCGATGAATATGAGGCTTATCAAAGAGATCATGCCGATGAAACCAAAGAAGATATTGTTAATTATTTGATAAGTGAAATTGATCGCAATTATGAGAAATTATTTCTATATACAGATATGCATCCAGGAGAAGAAGGCTTTATAGCTATAGTAAAAAGATTATTATGCAAACCAGAAAAATATGAGAAGATTAGTAAGATTATGGGAGAATGTCAATTACTTACTATTATGCATAATACTTATTTAGAAAGTTTATTAGAAATAATTGATGATAATAATTTAAATGAAGTTGCTAAATTAATAGATTTTTTAGCATTCTATTATCAACAAGAATTAGTACATTTAGAAGGAGATTTATATTCTCTAGACGATGGTTATGCAGATAATTATTATGGAGAAGAACATTTTGATAAAAAACAAAGTGACTTTAATAAATTTATAGAAGATAAAATTAATAGGTTAAGAAGTGTAAAAGCAGTAGAAAAAAAATTAAAAATATGATATTATATATAGGTAGGTAAAGGTGGTGGTGTCAATGAATCATGACTTAGCTAATGAAATACGTAGTAAAGTAGATATAGTTGATATCATCGGAGAAAGAATACCATTAATCGCAAAGGGCAAAAACTTTTTTGGAGTGTGCCCTTTTCATGATGATACAAATCCATCAATGTGTGTTTCAAGGGAAAAACAAATCTATACTTGTTTTTCATGTCATGCGACTGGGAATGTTTATACATTTTTAATGAATTATGAACACATTGATTTTAAAGAAGCATTAAAGTATTTAGGAGATAAAGTTGGTATAGATACTGGTAGTATTAGAGTAAGTAAGAAAACTACTAAGTATGATAAATTATATGATGCTTATAAATTAGCTCTTAAATATTATCAAAACAATTTAAATAGTAGTGCTGGTAAAAAAGCGAAGAAATATTTAAACGATAGACAAATAGATGAATCTATAATCAAAGAATTTGAAATAGGTTTATCAATGGAAACTAAAAATGATCTAGTTAAATTATTAAGCAGTAAAGATTATGATTTAACTACTTTAAATAAAATAGGTTTAGCTAGTGATAATCATGATGTTTATAACGATCGTATTATGTTCCCACTATATGATATTACTGGAAGAGTAGTAGGTTTTAGTGGTAGAAGGTATGATGATATTAAGGATAACAAATATGTTAATACTAAAGAAACAGATATCTTTAAAAAGGGAGAATTATTATACCATTATCATATTGCTCGTGAAGAAGCACGTCTTAATAAAAGTGTTATCTTAATGGAAGGTTTCATGGATGTAATTAGAGCAAGTACTATTGGTATTAAAAATACTGTAGCTTTAATGGGAACTGCTTTAACAAAAGAACAAATAAGTTTATTAAAAAGATTATCTAATAATATAATTTTATGTTTAGATGGAGATGAACCAGGAGTTAATGCTGCTTTAGCTAATGGAGAATTATTATTTAATAGTGGTATTGAAGTAAAAGTAGTAGAATTACCTGATAATGATGATCCAGATAGTTTTATTTTAAAACATGGGAAAGAACGCTTCTTAGGGTTTATTAATAATGCTTTGAATTATACTGATTTTAAGATGCGTAAACTAAGAGATAAAGTTAATTTTAAAAGCGATGAAGAAAAAGTTAATTATATTAATAAAGTTATTGAAGAGACAGTAAAACTTACTGATCCAATTAGACGTGAAGTTGTCTTAAAAAGACTTGCAAAAGAGTTTGATATAGGTTATAATACACTGGAAATGCGTATGAATAGCCTTCTTAAGAGTGAAGATAAAAAAGAAGTAGTTATTCCTAAAAAGGAAACTACTAAGAAGGATAAGTACACTAAAGCTTTTGAACAGATTATCTACTTTATGCTTAATAATGATTGGGTTATTACTAAGGTCGAGGAAGGGAAACTTATTTTTCCAACAAATATAATGAGAAATACCTGTAGTGAAATAATCCATTATTATAATAAATATGGAAGTATTAATGTTGCTGATTTTTATACTTCAATTCAAGATAAAGAAGATATTATGTTACTAATTAATAGTATTTTAGCTGAGGAGTATAATGAGACTATTAGTGAAGAGGAGTTAGAAGATTATTTCAAAGTGGTTAGAGAATTTGCTACTAAAGAAGAAATAAAGAGACTCACTAATTTAATGAAGAAGGAAATAGATCCGTTAGAACAAGCTAAGATAGCTGAGAAAATTAGGAAGCTTAAGTTAGGAGATAAATAGGTATGGTTGAAGAAATAAAGACTCTTGATGAGAGAAAAGAAAAGTTATTAAAGATAGGTCAAAAGCAAGGTTATGTTACTTATGAACAATTAGCTGAGCAATTAAAAGGCCTAGAAGTTGATAGTGATTCATTAGATGAATTATATAATTTCTTAGTAGAAGCTAATATCGATATCGTATCTGAAGATGGTACTGATGATGCTAGTGGAGAAGAAATAACTGAAGATATGGCAGTTGAAAATTTAACATTAACTAAAGATGTTAAAATTAATGATCCAGTTAGAATGTATTTAAAGGAAATTGGTCGTATTAACTTACTTACTTCTGATGAAGAATTTGAATATGCTGTGAGAGCAGAACAAGGTGATGAAGAAGCTAAGAAAATGTTAGCTGAATCTAATCTTCGTTTAGTTGTTAGTATTGCTAAAAGATATGTTGGACGTGGAATGTTATTCTTAGATTTAATTCAAGAAGGAAACATTGGTTTAATGAAAGCAGTAGATAAGTTTGATCCAACTAAAGGGTATAAGTTTTCTACTTATGCAACTTGGTGGATAAGACAAGCTATTACAAGAGCTATTGCTGATCAAGCTAGAACTATTCGTGTTCCAGTACATATGGTTGAAACAATCAATAAATTAGCTAGAGTACAAAGACAATTAACACAAGAATTAAATAGAGAACCTACTGATGAAGAAATAGCTAAGAAATTAGGTATCTCAGTAGAAAAAGTTCGTGAAGTATATAAAATAAGTCAAGACCCAGTATCTCTAGAAACACCTATTGGTGAAGAAGATGATTCTCATTTAGGAGATTTCATTAAAGATGAAAGAACTATGGGTCCTGAAGAATACGCAACAGTTGAGATGTTAAAAGAAGAATTAAGAGGAGTACTTGCTACTTTAACTGAAAGAGAAGAAAAAGTATTAAGACTTAGATTTGGTTTAGATGATGGACAATGTAGAACTCTAGAGGAAGTAGGACAAATCTTTGGAGTTACTCGTGAACGTATTCGTCAAATTGAAGCTAAAGCTCTTAGAAAATTGAGACATCCATCTCGTTCTCGTAAATTAAAGGATTTCTTAACAGACTAATGAGAATTAATGAAAGATTAAGAAAAATAGGAGATTTGGTTGAACCTAATACAGTTTGTTTAGATGTAGGTTGTGATCACGCTTTATTAGATATCTATCTAGTAAAGAAAGATAAAAATATCAAGGCAATTGCTAGTGATATTGCTGAAGGACCACTTGAACAGGCTAAAAATAATATTAAAAGAGAGAAATTAGATGGAAAAATAGAAGTTCGTTTAGGATCAGGTTTAAATACTTATAGTGATGATATTGATACCGTTATTATTTCAGGTATGGGTGGTAGAAATATCATTGGTATTTGTAAAGAAAATCCTAAAGTATTAAAGAAAATTAAGACTTTAATTATAAGTCCTAATAATTATCAAGAAGATGTAAAAAGATATTTAACTAAGAATGGATTTTATATTTTCAATGAAGAGTTTGTTAAAGACAAAAGATTCATTTATCAGATAATTATATTTAAGAAAGGCAAAAAGAAATATAGTAAAAAAGAGTATTTCTTTGGACCAATCTTTCTAGAGAAAAAAGGACCTTTATTTAGAGAATATTATGAAAGAGAATTAAAGTCTCGAGAAATATTAATTTCTTTATTACCAAAGAATTTTAGGTATAAGAAATACCAAACTCGTAAAGAAATAGAAATGATTAAAAATGAGATAGAAGACTAGTATTTAGTCTTCTTTTTGTATATAATATTCTTACATAGAGGTGTTTTATGAAAAAAATTAGTTTTGTACTAATTATGTTAGTTACTATGTTTTATAGTTTCAATGTAAATGCCAAAGATACTGTTGTATCTATGAATAAGTATAAAGAAGAAAAATTTAATCAAATACTTAATACTTATGATTTGAATGATAGTATTGATGGTTTACTAACAGGTGGGTATATTTTAAAAGAAGAATTTGAATTAGAAGATAATAAGTATAATGACTATCAAGCAATAGTTGTTAAGTATGATAAGAAAAATAAAATTGTTTGGGATTATACTTATGGAAAGACTAAAGAAGACTATTTAGATTATTTAAATTATAGTTATAATAGTGAAGGTAAAATTGATGGTTATTTATTATCAGTGATAGCTACTGGTGATGTTAATGAGAATAGTAATAATGAAACAGTCTTTATTAAAATTGACCTAGAAGGAAAAGAAATATTACAAAAACCATTAAGTCTTAACCAAGGAATAAGAATTAATAAGATAATTACTACCTATAATGAGGGATTAGTAGAAGGTTATATTGCGATAGGTAATAATGGTACTAATAGTTATTTAATTAAATTAGATAAAGATTTAAATGTAGTTTGGTCTAGAGAAGTTTCTAAAGAGAACAATCTTACTATTAACTATGCAGATTTAGTTCCTGTTATGTCAGAAAATAAATTAGTAGGTTATTCTATTATTAAAGAAGTGACTGATCCTAATAATCAAAAGACAAGTCAATTAATTAAATATAATAATTGGGGAGAAGAACCAGTTATTATTGCTGATTTAAATAAATATGATTCATATTATTTAGAAGCAGCTAATGAAGGATTCATTTTATATGGAGCTACTTCAGAAGTAAAACTAAGTAAAGGTGAATCTAGTTACTATTTAATTAATTATAATAGTAGCAATGAAAGTGTTTGGGAAACTATTGGGGAAAGTCCTTTAGATAAAGATAAAAAAGTTAGACTTTTACCAAATAAAGAAGATAATTTAATTAAAGAATACTTATTATTATATTCTAATGATGTAGATAAAAGTTCAGAAGTAGTTAAGATTAAAACTGATGGTGAAATAAAAGATAAGATTAAGAAAATTTATGATGAGTATTATACAATTGAAGATTTTATAATGACTGATAACATACTATATTTAGTAGGACAAATTAATTGTCCTAAAGATGATACTTGTGAATATGACTCTAATTCATTGTTTTTAATTAGTGAAGAAGAAAAAGTAATTGAAGTAAAAGATAATGATAGTAGAAATGTTTTAATTATTATGGGACTGTTTATATTATTAATATTAGGTACTGTAATTTATAGAAAGAAAAGAGTTATAAAGGCAAAAAAAGATGTCAAGAAGAAAAAGAAGAAAGTACGCTAAGCGTATTTTTTTCTTGTAAAAAAGAAATTTATGTTATAATGATATTAGAGGTAGATGATATGAATAATAAAGGTTTTACATTAGTTGAATTATTAGCAATGTTAGTAGTATTAGCAATACTAATGGGTATAGCTATACCTAATATTACAGGTATTTTAGCTAACAACAAGTTAAATGTTATGAAAGCGGATGCTACTAAAATGGTAGATACTGCAAAATTGAAGTTTTCAAGAATTGCTGCATCAGAAAGACCAAAAAGTGGCGAATGTGTAATATATGCATTGAATTATTTAAATGATAGTGGAGATATTACAAACGGACCTAATGGAGGAAGATATTTACAATTTGATTCATTTATTATTGTAAGTAGAGAAGCTAGTAAATATGGATACTATATTCGTTTGATAGAAGAAGATGGAGCTAAGCGAATAGGAATAAATGTTGAAGAAAGAAGTGTTTTGTCTCAAGGAGAAACAGATTATATTAAGAGTATTAGCGAAAGTGAATTATTTGGTTTAGGAGGTGACAAAGAAGGGGACAAGACTATTCTTGATAGTAAAGAAATAGTTAGAAACAAGTGTCCTAACGGAGTAATCGATTATTATCCGGGTAGAGTTTTAAATTAATGTAAAGTAATGTAATTTTTTAAAAAAACTATTGTCAACCATATAAAAGGGTGATAATATTGATTTATAAAATAGGAAAGAGAGAGGAAAGAAAAAATGAAAAAAATAAATAGTAAAGGTTTTACACTTATCGAGTTACTTGCAGTTATTACAATCATGGGTATCTTAATGTTAGTTGCGATTCCAGCAGTTTCAAGAACAATTGAAAACTCACGTCGTGATACATACTTAGATACAGCAAAGGCATATTTAAATGCAATTAAGAATGCAGTTGCTGCAGATGAAATTAAATGTGTTCCAAATGAAGCAGGAAAAGAGAAGAAAGTAATTTCTGCTGTTCCACAAGCTGAGTATTATTTGGGATTCTCATCTGAGGATACTACAGGAACAGACTTACTTGAACAAGGAGGTAGATCTTCTTGGGGAAGTGCACATGTTCATGGTACTGTTAAGATAAACAAGACAGTTGATGCAGATAGAGGAACTACACAATATACATATTCTATTAGAATGGTAGATGAAGGTGGACGTGGAATCGAAGACTTCGTACTTGAAGCAGATTTAGGAAGACAAAGTGTAAAAACTTCAGGATTAACAAATTATGATGATGCTAATAGCACTGATGATAATGAAGCTACTGCTTGTGAAGTGTTCATTGGATAATTTAAACTAGTAATAAAGACTTCTAAGGAAGTCTTTTTCTTTTTGTGTTTTTTAGGTATAATAATAATGGTGATTAATGTGTATATAGGAAGTCATGTAAGTTTTACTAAAGATAAGCAATTAGTTGGTAGCTTAAAAGAGGCATTAAGTTATGGGGCAAATACTTTTATGTTTTATACAGGGGCTCCTCAAAATACTAATAGATGTGATATTGATAATAAATTAACTGAAGAAGCATTTAAAATGATGAAAAATAATAATATAGATTCTTCTAAGATAATTGTTCATGCTCCATATATAATTAATTTATGTAATGAAGAAAAATTTGATTTTTCCTGTAATTTTCTAATAGAAGAGGTAAAAAGAGTAGAAAAACTTGGTATTAAATATTTAGTGTTACATCCAGGATCTCATGTGGGACTAGGAGTAGATAAAGGAATAGATAATATTTGTAAAGGTCTAAAAAAAGTGTTTGAAAGCACTAATACTAGTGTTACCATATTACTTGAGACAATGGCTGGTAAGGGTACCGAAATAGGAAGAAATATTGAAGAAATAAATGAAATACTTACTAGAGTAAATAGTAAGCATTTAGGAGTGTGTTTAGATACTTGTCATTTACACGATTCTGGTTATGATTTAACTAACTTTGATGAATTTCTTAATCAGTTTGATGTGTTAATCGGAATTGATAAAATTAAATGCGTACACATAAATGATTCTAAAAATACTATTGGTTCTCATAAAGATAGACATGAAAATATAGGATTTGGTAATATAGGTTTTGATACATTAATTAGTATAGTTTATAATGATAAATTAAAAGATGTTCCTAAGATATTAGAAACACCATATGTAGGTGATAATCCTCCATATAAATATGAAATAGAAATGATAACAAATAAAAGATTTGACAAAAATTTAATAAATAAAATTAAGTAGTAGGTGGGTTTAATGAAGAAAAAAAAGAAGATTAATTATGATAAAGTAATTAGTGGTAGATTTACCTTTATTTTAATCATGACTTTAATCTTCTTTTTTGTTGTCTTAATAAAAATAATTGATGTTATGGTTATTGAAAAGAAAGAACACACTGATAATTTAGCTGTTTTGACATATAGTACTATTAAAGGTACTAGTAGTCCTAGAGGAAGAATTTATGATCGTAATTATAACATTTTAGTAGATAACAAATCATTAAAAACTATTACTTATCGCAAACAAAAAGGTATTACTAATAAAGATATGATTAGAGTTGCAGGTAAATTAGTTCCTTATATAGAATTAGATTATAAAAAACTAACTGAAAGAGCTAAGAGAGAATATTACTTTGCGAAAAATAAAAGTCTTTGTGATAAACTAGTTACTAAAAAAGAAAAAGATAAAGTAGTTCAAAGAAAAATGTCTCAACATGATTTAGATGAATTAAAACTAAGTAGAATTGAATCTGAAAATTTAAATTTTACAGAAGAAGAACAAAAAATTGCATATTTATTTTATTTAATGAATAAGGGTTATACTTATGAGGAAAAGATTATTAAAAGTAATGTAACTGATAAAGAATATGCTTATGTATCTGAAAATAATGATATACTAACAGGATTTAATACTAAAATTGATTGGGAAAGAGTTTATCCTTATGGAGATACTTTTAAAACTATGTTAGGTAAAGTATCTACTAGTACTCAAGGTATTCCAGCAGAAGAAAAAGATTATTATTTAGAAAAAGGTTATAATTTAAATGACCGAGTAGGTATTAGTTATTTAGAAAAGCAATATGAAGAATATTTACATGGTGAAAAAGATTTATATAAAGTAGTAAATTCTCATGAAACTAAGTTATTAAAAGAAGGTAGTCGAGGTAAAGATATAGTTTTATCTATTGATATCAATTTACAAAAAGAAGTAGAAAGAATCTTATCTGAACAAATTACTATGGCTAAAGGAGAAGCTAATACTGAGTATTATGATCATTCAAGTGTTATTATTCAAAACCCTCAAACAGGAGAAATATTAGCTATGGCTGGTAAAAGAATTGTTAATGGTAATATTGTTGATAATACAACTAGTATTCTAATATCTCCAATTACTCCGGGAAGTGTAGTTAAAGGTGCTTCTATGTTAGTTGGTTACAATACTGGTGCCATTCATATTGGGGAATATATGAAAGATGAATGTGTTAAAATTGCTGGTATTGAAAAGGCTAAGTGTTCATCTGTAGATAACTTAGGAACTATTAATGATATAACAGCACTAGCTAAGAGTAGTAATGTTTACCAGTTTAAAACAGCTATTAGAGTTAATGGACAAGAATATTACTATAATATGCCATTAATATTTAAACAATCATCATTTGATACTTATCGTAAGATGTATCATTCCTTTGGATTGGGTGTAAAAACAGGTATAGATTTACCAGTCGAAAGTAGTGGATATACTTCTAAAGATAAAGCAGCAGGTAATTTACTTGATTTTGTTATGGGTCAATATGAAACATATACTCCTATACAATTATCACAGTATATATCAACTATTGCGAATAAAGGAGAAAGATTAGAACCACACTTATTAAAAGAGGTACATAAATCTAGTGATAATGATCAAATAGGAGAATTAGATTTCAAAGTAGAAAGAAAAGTACTTAATAAAGTAAATACTAAACCAGAATATATGAATAGAGTAAGAGAAGGATTTATCGCAGTTTTAAATTCTCCTGGAGGATATGGAGTTGGCTATATGAATCCAGCAATGCGACCAGCTGGTAAGACTGGTACTTCTCAAAGTTTTATAGATACTAATAATGATGGTAAGATTGATACAGAAACAATTACTAGTTCTTTTTTAGGATATGCGCCATATGATAATCCTAGAATGAGTATTGTTGTTACATCACCAGATTCATCACATCCTAATTCTAATACAGATTATGCGTCATTAGTTACATATCATATTACACAAGCAATAACTGCGAAATATAGTGAAATGTATGGTTATTAGTTGATTTAGAAAGAAAAGTTTGTTATAATACCGATAGACGTGAAGAGGAGGGATAAAAATGGCTAAAGTAGGAAATAGACAGTATAAAACTCTAATATGTAGTGAATGTAAAGAAGAAAATTATAGAGAACAAAAAAATGTAAGAAATACAACAGATCGTCTTGAAATGAACAAGTATTGCCCTAGATGTAGAAAGCATACTGTACACAAGGAAAAGAAATAAAATAAGCTAAACACTTATTTTTTAATTTAGGAGTGATAAAATGATAAGTACAAATGATTTAAAAAATGGTATTACTATTGAATATGAAGGAAATATTTATGTAGTAATGGAAACACAACATGTTAAGCCAGGTAAAGGAGCGGCAATTGTAAAAGCTAAGCTAAAGAACTTAAGAACTGGTTCTATTATTGAACAAACTTTTAATGCCGGTGTTAAAGTAGCAACTGCTCGTATTGAAAAGCAATTAATGCAATATCTATATAATATGAATGATGTTTATTATTTCATGAATATGGAAAGTTATGAACAATTGGAAATACCTGCTAGTAAGATTGCTGATCAGGCTAAATTATTAAAAGAAAACTTAGAAGTATATATTACTAGTTATGAAGGAGAAATCTTGGGAGTAGCACTACCAGATAAAGTTGAATTAGTAGTAACTCATACAGAACCAGCTGTTAAAGGAAATACTACTCAAAATGCTTTAAAAGATGCTACTGTAGAAACAGGATTATTAGTAAGAGTACCTTTATTTATTGAAGAAGGAGAAACAATTATTGTTTCTACTGCTGATGGTAAGTATGTGTCAAGAGCCTAAGGCTCTTTTTCTTTTTATTGAAATAAATAATCATAAAAATTATAATTATAATAGAAGGTGATATAGTGAATAAAAATGCAATTGGCGAAAAAATTATGGGTATTATCTGTATGATAATAGGTATTACTGCTACTTATTCAATGCTTAAAGTTTCTTTCACTGAACCCATTAAAGAAAACTTAATTAACTTAGTCGGATTGCTTGTATCATTACCTTGGATAGTCGCAGGATTTTTTCTTTTGAAATATGAAAGTACTCAAGAGAATAAAAAGCAAAAAAGAAATACTACTATTACTACTAAATATAAAATGATTAAAACTGTTCCTGATAGTGATGGTGGATTTGATTATCATATTGTAACTTCTTGGGTAAATCAAGAAGATAATAAATTGTATTTATTTAGTAGTAATACGATAAGTATGGAAACTGCTGATTTTGTTGAAAAATCAGATATTAAAGAATATCCTGTAACTTATGAATATAATAATATTAAAAATTATGAAATGGATATTAGTAAAGTAAAAGAGGTGCATCATGAAGAAGATTGATAGTTACTCTAATAATAGAATAGTTGAGTCAATAGCCTTTGGCATTATAAGCCTAGGAATAATTGCTTTAGCTGCTTATTTGATACTTGTAGGAGTAGTAGATGGTTTTTCTGTAGAATCAGTTATCATGATTTTGTTTGTGTCGTTTTTAGGTGTATCAATGTTAGTGATAAGTATTATTGGTTTAATAAAATCTATATTTAGAAAAGGTGAAATCAATAAAGTTATGAAAAACCCTAATTTTGTTATGGCTCATATAGATGGAGAAAAATCAAGTAATTATGAAGGTACAATAATAACTTGTTCTGCAGAAATAAATGGAACTAAACAAGAATTTAATAGTGATCCAGTAAAATTTGATTTTATGTATGCTGTTAAAGAGTTGGGTGTTGAAGAAATAAAAGTATATATTGATCAAAATGATCCAACAAAATATGTTGTAGATACTAGAGAAATAGAAGATAGAGTTGTTGATTTAACATAATATTTTGTAAAGTTTTTGTAAATGTTTAATATTATACATATTTTTATAGTATAATATAGTTAGGAAGATAGGAGTAATCTTATGGCAAAAAGAAGACGAAGAAGAAAAAGAAAACAAAGTTTAGAAATATCAGTAAGTTTATATGCTGTATTATTTATAATCGCAGCTATTTTTGGTATTCTCAAATTAGGTCCTGCTGGTAGAATAATTGCTTCTTGTAGTATGTTTTTTACAGGATCTTTATACATGATTTTCTTAGTAATATTATTAATTTTAGGTGTATACTCTTTGTTTAAAGGAGATTGGCCTGAGTTTTTCTCTACTAAAATGTTAGGTATCTATTTATTAATAATTGGAGTACTTACTTTTATGCATTGGGAATTAATCGCAGCTCATAGTGGTAATGTAAATGCTGTTTTTAAAGATACAATTGATCAATTACAATTAGGCTTTAAAGCATTAATGAATACTGGAAACATTCCTGAAAACATTAATTTAGGTGGAGGTTTAGTAGGTGGAGTATTTGCTTTAGGATTTGTTAAATTATTCTCATACTTAGGAATGCAAATAGTTACAGGAGTATTTATTGCTTCAGGTATTATTATGTTTACTGGTTTCTCAATTAGAGAATTTATAAGTAATAGAATTGAAGATATTGAAGAAGCTAAAAACAATCGTACTGAAGATGAAGAAAAGCTACCTAATAAGAAAGTAAAAATTAGTAATGGTAATGAAATCGAAGAAGTAGAAAAACCAGTGGTTAGAAGAGAAGATGTTATGAAGTCATCTAATCAAGTGGCTGATATTAAAGATGATAAAGAAGAAGTAACTAGTCATAATCAAGTTAATCCAAGTTATCAATTACCATCATTAGATTTATTAAATAAACCAAGCCATAAAAATACTGCTACTGATAATGCTGCTATTGAATCTAATATTGAAAAGTTAGAAACAGTATTAAAGAGCTTTGGAGTAGAAGCGAAAGTAGTAGAAGTACATGTAGGACCTACAGTTGCTCAATATGAATTAGAAATTGCCAGTGGTACAAGAGTTAATAAAATAACTACATTAAGTAGAGAAATAGCACTTGCTTTATCAAAGAAAGATGTTCGTATAGAGGCCCCTATTCCTGGTAAGAATACAGTAGGTGTAGAATTTGCTAATGAAAAACCATTACCAGTAAGTTTCTACGAAATACTTGCTAGTCGTACAATGCAAGCAGCTAAAGATAAGAAATTAATGGTACCATTAGGTAAATCTATTATGGGTGAAATAGGTGTCTGTGAAATTAATAAGATGCCACACTTACTTATCGCAGGTACTACTGGTTCAGGTAAATCAGTATGTGTTAATGGTATAATTTGTTCTATTTTAATGAGAGCTAAGCCCGATGAAGTAAAACTTGCTATGATAGATCCAAAAGTAGTTGAATTATCTTGCTATAACGGAATACCACATTTAATGTG
The DNA here is from genome assembly GCA_017432665.1 of Bacilli bacterium. GTDB lineage: Bacteria > Bacillota_I > Bacilli_A > RF39 > UBA660 > UBA3789. Next base: position 1,699 of record JAFRIS010000046.1, on the reverse strand, counting down.
TCCAGTTGTATCTGATCCAAAACAAGCTGCTGTTTTATTACAAAAAATGGTTGCTGAAATGGAAAAGAGATATCAGATGTTTGCTCATTCTGGTACTAAGAAAATAGAAGGTTATAATGAATATGTAGATAAATATAATAAAAAGCATAGTGATGAACCATTAGATAAAATGCCATATGTAGTAATTATTATTGATGAGTTATCTGATTTAATGATGGTAGCGGCTAAAGAAGTTGAAGATTCAATTCTTCGTATTACTCAAAAAGCAAGAGCTGCCGGTATTCATTTAATTGTTGCTACTCAAAGACCATCTACTGAAGTTATTACTGGTTTAATCAAAGCTAATATTCCATCACGTATAGCGTTCGCAGTAGGTAGTGGAATTGATTCAAGAACTATACTAGATCAAGTTGGTGCTGAAAAACTATTAGGTAAAGGAGATATGTTCTTCCTACCAATTGGAATGAATTCACCAATTCGTATTCAGGGATCATTTATTACTGATACTGAAATTCAAAGAATTATTGATTTTACCAAGAATCAACAATCTGCTTCATATGATGATGCTTTAATGAAATTAGATGAAGTAAAAGAATCTTCTAGTGATAAAGAAAGTGTAAGTAGTAATGGTGGTGGAGATGAATTATACGATGAAATAGTAGATTTCGTTGTTAAATCTGGTAAAGCATCAGCATCACTATTACAAAGAAAATTCAAGATTGGTTATAATAAAGCTGCTACTATGATAGATTTATTAGAAGAAAATGGTATTATAGGACCAGCTACTGGTAATTCTAAACCGCGAGAAGTACTAGTTCAATTCAGTGAGAATAATGAAGAAGAATAAGAGCGTAGCTCTTATTTTTTTATTGCAAAAATATTAAACTTAAAGTACACTTATTATAGGAGAATAGATATGGTAATAGATAAAGATAACATAAAAATTCTTTTGATTATTTTAATACTAGGATTAGGCATAGGATATGCCTATATTAATAGTGATTTAAATATCAATGGTACTGCTCAAGTAAATAGTGCTAATTGGGATGTACATTGGGCTAATATACAAGTTACTAATGGATCTGTATCAGGAACAAATGTAGTTACAGCACCAACTATATCAAATAGTACTACAGTTAATTATTCAATAATACTAGACAAACCAGGAGACTTTTATGAATTTACAGTAGATGCAGTAAATGGTGGAAGTATAGATGCTATGATAGATACAATAGATTCTAAACTTAACGGCGCAACCATTACAACTCTACCAGATTATTTAAACTATACAGTAGCATATAGTGATGACGGAGCATTACAACCAAATCATCAATTGCTACATAATACAACAGAGACATATAAAGTAAGAATAGAATATAGAACAGATATAGAATTGAATCAGTTACCAGCAACTAATCAAACATTGAGTCTTCAATTCACAGTAACATATAGGCAAGCAACTGATAATGCAGTTGCAGTTGATCATTCATTTAATGGACACTCATGGGAAACAATAATAAATAATGTTCGTTCAGGAAATACAGATATATATAACATAGGAGATACCAAGACAGTAGATATGGGAACATTAGGAACACATACCATAAGAATAGCAAACAAATCAACACCAGCGGAGTGTAGTACAACAGGATTCTCACAAACAGCATGTGGATTTGTTTTAGAGTTTGCAGATATAATC
>JAFRIS010000045.1 GCA_017432665.1 Bacilli bacterium | reverse complement strand
GGAGTAACTTTACCTACTAAGATATCTCCTTCTTTTACTTCAGTACCAATAGTTACAATACCATTTTCATCTAAGTTACGACGAGCTTCTTCACTAACATTTGGAATATCTCTAGTAATTTCTTCAGGTCCTAACTTAGTTTCTCTACATTGCATTTCATAATTTTCTAGATGTAGAGAAGTATATTTATCATCTTTAACTAAATTTTCATTTAAGATAACAGCATCTTCATAGTTATAACCATTAAATGTCATGAAGGCAACAGTCATATTCTTACCTAAAGCAAGTTCTCCTTTATCAGTAGAATTACCATCAGCAAGGATATCTCCTTCTTTTACTTTATCTCCAACATGAACAATTGGTTTTTGATGAGAACAAATACTAGAGTTTGCTAATTCAAAGTTAGCTAATCTATATTCATCAACACCATCTTTAGTCTTAACTACTACTTTCTTAGCATCTACATAGTCAACAACACCGTTATTTTTAGCAATTACTTCTACGCCTGAATCTTTAGCGGCAATGTATTCTACACCAGTACCTACTAAAGGAGCCTCAGTTTTAATTAAAGGCATTGCTTGACGTTGCATGTTTGCACCCATTAAAGCACGAGTAGCATCATCATGCTCTAAGAATGGAATACAACTTGTTGTAACAGATACAACTTGCTGTGGACTAACATCGATATAGTCAACGTCTTCTGGTTTAGCTAAGATATTTTCTCCTCTAAAACGAGCATTAACTTGTTCATCGATAATTCTATTCTTTTCATCAGTACCAACTGTTGATTGAGAAATAATATAATCTAATTCATCATCAGCAGTTAAATACTCAACATCATCAGTAATTTGACAATTTTCTACTTTACGATATGGAGTCATAATAAATCCATATTCATCAATCTTAGCATAACTAGCTAATGATGTAATAAGACCAATATTTGGGCCTTCAGGTGACTCAATCGGGCAAATTCTACCATAGTGAGAAACATTAACGTCACGTACTTCTACACCAGCTCTATCTCTAGATAATCCACCTGGTCCTAAAGCTGATAAACGACGTTTATTAGTTAACTCGGCAATTGGGTTAGTTTGATCCATGAATTGAGATAATTGTGAACTACCAAAGAATTCTTTCATAGCAGCAGTTACCGGTCTAATATTAATTAATGTTTTAGGAGTAACTTCTTCCATTTCTTGAGTAGTCATTCTTTCACGAATAACTCTTTCCATTCTAGATACACCAATTCTAAATTGATTTTGTAATAATTCACCAACTTGACGAATACGTCTATTACCTAAATGGTCGATTTCATCATAATTACCTACACCATGTAATAAGTTTAAGTAATATGAAACAGCTGCATAAACATCAGAAATAGTTAATCTCTTTATATCTATACTTTGATCATTACCAATTACAATTAGTTTCTTCTTCTTATCAGTAGGATCAACAATCTTAATTGTTTGAATCTTACCATAAGTATCTAATTCTTCATTAATAGTTGCTTCACTAATACCATAACCATCTTTAAATGCTTTACTTAGTTCAGCAATATTAGCTTTAGTAATTACAGTACCCTTTTCTAGTATTGTTTTCTTTCCAACTTTAACATCTTCAGCTAAAGTTTGATTTAATAAACGATCAGTTATATTTAACTTACGATTAAACTTATAACGACCTACCTTTGATAAATCATATCTGAATTCATCAAAGAATCTAGTAATTATTTGGTTCTTAGAAGAATCTAATGTAGCAGGCTCTCCTGGTCTTAACTTCTCATAGATTTCTATTAAAGCTTCATCAGTATTCTTAGTAGAATCCTTAGCTATAGTATTCTTTAAGTAGTCATCTTCTCCAAATAATTTTAAAATTTGTTCATCACTTGATAAACCAAATGCTCTAAGTAATGTAGTAATTGGAACTTTTCTAGTTCTATCAATTCTTACATATAATACATCTCTAGCATCTACTTCAAATTCTAACCATGTACCACGATTAGGAATGATTTGAGAAGTAACTAATTCTCTACCATTCTTATCAATTTCATGATTAAAATATACACTAGGAGAACGAACTAATTGAGAAACAATAACACGTTCAGCACCATTAATTACAAAAGTACCACTGTCTGTCATTATAGGCATATCACCCATAAATATTTCTTGTTCTTTTACTTCTCCTGTTTCTCTATTAAATAAACGAACTTCTACTCTTAAAGGTGCAGAATAAGTAGATTGACGATCTTTACTTTCTTTAATAGAGTATTTTGGCTCATCAAAATGATAATCTCCGAATTCAAGTGATAAAGTCCCAGAGAAATTTTCTACTGGAAATAAGTCTTCAAATACTTCTTTTATACCTTGTTCAACGAACCAATTATAAGATTTCTTTTGTATTTCTAGCAAATCTTTTAATTCATATGTATTACGAATGCTAGAAAAGTTTCTTCTTTCTCTGTATTTTCCACTTTTGACAATCTTATACGACACTAAATTTCACCCCACACAATAATATTTTTTAACTTACGCTACACTTTATAATGAAGAATCCCTTTTTCTTATTAAGTATTTCCACATTATAAATCTTTTTTAAGTCTACAAGTAATGATTTAGCACCTTGCTCTTTACGAATTACTAGGAAAAGTTTTCCATCTTTTTCTAAGTAATTCTTAGCATTCATCACTATCTCATAAACTACCCTTTTACCAGCCCTAATTGGAGGGTTAGTAACGATGCACGAATACTTTGAATTAATCTTTTCATAACAATTACTTTCAAATGCCATAATATTAGTACACTTGTTTTCTTTAATGTTTAAATCACACAAATGTAATGCCCTTAAATTGACATCTACCATATCTACTTCACATGAAAGAATTTTATTTAAGACAATTCCAAAAACTCCGTATCCACATCCCATATCAAGAACTTTGCCTCCAACCTCTTCAAGCGGGATTGATTCAAGAAGAAGTCTACTGCCAAAGTCCAAACCGTCCTTAGAAAAAACACCATTATCAGTGCAAAAAATAAAATCGTTACCTAACACATGTGCTTTTGTTTTAATAATTTTGCTTGGTAACTTAGAGTTTTCAAAGTATTGCCCCATTTTATCACCCGAAAACAAGAAAAAGAAAACTAGAGTAAATTTTACTTAGTTTTCTTCCTTTCAAAACAGTATAATACAACAAATGTATATATATGTCAACAATTTTTTTAATTATTTTATTTATTAGCAACTGAATTAATATATTCAGAACATTTTTTAACATTTTCTAGTAAAACCATATCATGATCATAATGTCCTAATAAAGCCTTATTAGTACTTAGAGCATTATTTCCATCCCAAAACAAACCTTCCTCATCACCATTTTGAAGTAAATCAATATTTTCTTTAAGTTCACTTAAATTTTTTTCTAATTTCTTTACCTCTTTTTCAAGTGTTTCTGCTAGTGCTTTATAATCTTTATTTCCTTTTGCCATAATTATCTCCCCTTTTCTTTCTCTAATTGAGCAAGCATATTTTCTAATTCGTTAATTCTATCTGCAACGGATTGAATTGGTTGATAATTAATATCAGCATCATAATTTTCAGCTATCTTTTCCTTTAATTTAATTGCACTAGTCGCTTGAGACTTACATTTTCTAGCCCAAGATTTAAATATTTTGATTCTTGAACCTGTAACTACTCCATCTTTTAAAGCCTTATTTAGTGTTTTTTCAAGATCTAACATTGATTTTTCAATTGCATTTAAATTCTTATCAATATCAGCTATTAGCTTTTTACATTTATCTTCATTAATATAATGATTACTTTCAGTAAGTTTACCATTCAAAGAACTAGTTAATTCTCCTAAACTATATTTTCCCATATCATTACCCCTTTATCATATTAATCATTATAGCATAAATATATTAATATTCAAACAAAAAAAATCATAAGTAATGAAAACCTTATGATTCTAAAAAATAATAATAAATCAACTTCAATTTAAAATTACTTTTTTATAATCAGTTGCCTGATAAACAACTAATTATTGGTTTGAAGGAAACTACCGACATACCCGCTAAAGTATAAGTTGCTTTCATTGACAACTCCGGCAGCGTCACATATTAGAGTTTCCTCTCAAAATTGTAATTTCACCAATAGCCATGATAAGATTTTAAGGCTGATCATTAAGTATTATTTTGATTTTATAAATTTAAGGTTATTAAATAAATAAAATTTTCAATAATCTCAATAGCCTTTACTATTGATATAACAATTGTAATATATTTTGCTAATAATTGTCAATACTTTTTTTAAAACAAAAAAACTATCCGTGAGGATAGCCGAGTTTAGATAATTATCTTTAATTCATTATCAGTAAATTAAAGGTGAATTATACTTATCATTAGAGTTTCTTTCTCTTTAAATTACAATTAGCATAGAGCCTGTGAACTTTGAATTCCATGGCGTGTGAATGTCACGGATTAAATTGTAGTATATCGTTTTATATCAATACTTGTGGTATTAATATTGACTAATATTGTTGGTATTTTGTCATTTGACTAGTACCTTTAATATTTTGTCTGGGTATATTACTTTTTAATTTTGTGTGACTTCAACTTGCATTTAGCATATCTATGCTATTTCCATTATATCAAATATTATGCAAATGTCAACTCATTTTTTATAAAAAAAGAAGTTAATTATTTAACTTCTACAGTAGCTCCAGCTTCTTCAAGCTTAGCTTTGATTTCATCAGCTTCAGCAGTTGGGATATTTTCCTTTACAACACCGTTTGCATCAACGATATCTTTAGCTTCTTTTAAACCTAAACCAGTAATTTCCTTAACTACTTTAATAACAGCAACTTTAGCAGCTCCTGCATCAGCGATTGATACAGTAACAGTACTTGGTGCTTCATCTGCTGCAGCTCCACCAGCAACTGGTGCAGCAACTGCAACAGCACTTGGATCAACACCAAATTCTTCCTTCATTGCATCTACTAATTCCTTAATTTCTAATATATTCATTTCTTCTAAAGCACTGATATAATCTTCCTTATTT
>JAFRIS010000044.1 GCA_017432665.1 Bacilli bacterium | reverse complement strand
TGTCAGTAATTCTATTCTTTGATTACATCTGTTTAATTGATCACTTAATAATTTAATTAGGTTTTTGACAAAGATAATATAGAAATCATTTTTTATAATTTCACCATTAGTAATTTGATTATATTCAATATAAGTAATTTGAGTTTCTTCTCTTGTGATGCAAGTTATTTCATCATTAGTAAGAGGATAAGTAAGGCTACCAAATATTTCTCCGGCTTCTAAGTCTTCAATAATAGTCTTATTACCATTATAATCAGTAAATATTAATTGGAGACTACCACTCTCAATGATAGCTATATAATCATCTCTAGTAACATTAGATAGAATATTGACATTCTTACGATAAGTAACAGTATTAGCTTTTAAAACTTGTTTTAAATTACGTATTTCTTTATCACTTAAATTAGCAAATAAATTGGTCACTTTACATCACCCTAAAATAATTATATCAAATTATGTAAAGTGTTGCAAATGCAACAATTGTATTTATAATTTTGATATATAATTGAATTGTAATTTAATAAGATAGGGAGAAATTAGATTATGAAAGTAATAAAAAGAGATGGACATATGGTCGATTGGTGTCCAGCTAAGGTTGAGGAGGCTATTGGAAAGGCGAATTTAGAGGTAGAAGAGGAAGAAAGAGCATCTGCTGTTCAAATCAAAAATATTGTTAAGTATATTGAAGGTTTAGGTAAGAAAAGAATATTGGTCGAAGATATTCAAGATATTATCGAAATGAAACTTATGGCTATTGGTAAATATCAATTAGCTAAGAAATATATTACTTATCGTTATACAAGAGAATTAGTTCGCCGTAGTAATACTACTGATCAGTCTATTAAAGAATTAATCGATGGAGAAAATGAATATTGGAATACAGAAAATTCCAATAAGAATGCTAGAGTAGTTACTACTCAAAGAGATTATTTAGCAGGAATAACTAGTACAGATATTACAAAGAGATTTTTACTTCCAGAAGATATTGTTCAAGCGCATGAAGATGGTATAATTCATTTCCATGATGCTGATTATTTTGCACAAAATGTTTTACATAACTGTGACTTAATTAACTTGGATGATATGTTACAAAATGGTACTAATATGAATGGAGTATTAATTGAGAAACCACATAAGTTTTTAACAGCTATGACTATTGCTACTCAATTGATACTAGCTGTTACTTCATCACAATATGGTGGTGCTACTATTACTCTTACACATTTAGCTCCATTTGTTAGAGAAAGTAAGAAAAGATTAGAAAAAAAATATAAAACTAGGAAATTAACTAAAGCACAAATAGATAAGTTTGTAGAAGAAGACTTAAGAAAAGAAATAGAAGATGGAGTACAAACATTCCAATATCAAGTTAATTCTATGACTAATACTAATGGTCAAGCTCCTTTCTTAAGTGTATGTATGTATATTGGAGAAGATCCAGAATATAAAGAAGAAGTTGCGATGATTATTGAAGAGTTCTTAAAACAACGAATTCAAGGTATGAAAAATGAAAAAGGTGTTTGGATTACTCCTGCTTTTCCTAAACTTTTATATGTTTTAGAAGAAGAAAATATTAAACCAAACAGTAAATATTACTATTTAACTGAATTAGCTGCGAAATGTACAGCTAAGAGAATGGTACCTGATTATATTTCTGAAAAGGTAATGCTAGAATTAAAGAAAAATGAATTAGGAGAAGGAGATTGTTATCCATGTATGGGTTGTAGAAGTTTCTTAACTCCTGATCGTACTATTTCTTTAGGTAATATTGCTAAAGCTAAAAATTATGTTCCAGGTAAAGGTAAATACTATGGTAGATTTAATCAAGGAGTAGTTACTATTAACTTAGTTGATGTTGCGCTTTCTAGCGATAAAGATTTTGAAATGTTCTGGAAGATAATGGATGAAAGATTAGAATTATGTCATAGAGCACTAAAAATACGCCATAAAAGATTATCTAAAGCAACATCTGATGTCGCACCAATTCTTTGGCAACATGGAGCTTTAGCTCGTTTAGAGAAAGGTGAATCTATTCATGAATTATTACATCATGGATATTCAACTATTTCTCTAGGATATGCTGGTTTATATGAATGTGTTAAATATATGACAGGACACTCTCATACAGATAATGGTGCAGGTAAAGAATTTGGATTAGAAGTAATGGAATACTTAAATGATGCTTGTAAGAAATGGAAAGCAGAAGAAGATATTGATTATTCAGTATATGGTACTCCTATTGAATCAACTACTTATAAGTTTGCTAAATGTTTAAAAGATCGTTTTGGAGTAATTAAAGGTATTACTGATAGAGATTATATTACTAATAGTTATCATGTACCTGTATTTGAAGAAATAGATGCATTCACTAAATTAAAATTAGAAAGTGAATTCCAAAGACTTAGTCCTGGAGGAGCAATTTCTTATATTGAAACTGCTGACCTTCAAGGTAATTTAGATTCAGTAATGGAAGTTATCAAGTTTATCTATGATAATATTATGTATGCTGAATTAAATACTAAATCTGATTATTGTCAAGAATGTGGTTATACTGGAGAAATATTAATTGATGAAGATTTAGAATGGTATTGTCCTAATTGTGGTAATAGAGATCATGCTAAATTAAATGTAGCTAGAAGAACTTGTGGATATATTGGAGCTAATTTCTGGAATAGAGGAAGAACTCAAGAGATTAAGGAAAGAGTTATTCACTTAGATAATAAGGATCTATAATGAGATATAATAAAATAAGAAAAATGGATATAGCTAATGGACCTGGTATTAGAATATCAATATTCTTTCAAGGTTGTGCTTTTCATTGTAAAAACTGTTTTAATCCAGAAACTTGGGATTTTAATGGTGGAAAAGAATTTACTGATGAAGAGATTGATACAATAATTGATTTAGCTAAACCGGATCATATTAGTGGATTATCTATTCTAGGTGGAGAACCAATGCATCCTAAAAATATTGAAGCTACTACTAAATTAGCTAAAAGATTTAAAGAGGTTTATCCAAATAAAACTATTTGGAGTTGGAGTGGATTTCTCTTTGATAAAGACTTAAAGGATAAAGAAGTATTAAAATATATTGATGTCTTAATTGATGGACAATATATAGATGAATTACATGATCCTACTTTAAAATGGAAAGGATCATCTAATCAAAGAGTAATTGATGTTCAAAAATCATTAAAAAAAGGAGAAATTATTTTATATGAAGACTAGAGGTTTTGAAATAGCAAAAGGTTTTGAAGATAAAGATATAAATTTACCAGTAAGAAAAACTAAGTATTCTGCAGGCTATGACGTAGAATGTGCAGAAGATACTACTGTTCCTAGTTTTAAGAAAGGAATGAATCCAACATTAATACCTACCGGATTAAAAGCTTATATGGGTGATGATGAAGTGTTATATTTATATAATAGAAGTTCTAATCCTAAGAAAAAAGGTTTAATCCTAGCAAACAGTGTAGGAGTAGTAGATAAAGATTATTATGGTAATCCTGATAATGATGGTCATATCATGTTTGCTTTCTTTAATATTAAAGATGAAGATATTACTATTAAAAAGGGAGAAGCAATCGGACAAGCAGTGTTTACTAAGTATTTGGTTACTGATGATGATACTGCAGAAGGTATGCGACAAGGTGGCTTTGGATCTACTGATAAAAAATAAAAATATCCACAAATTTGTGGATATTTTAATTTACTTTAGATATTTCTATAATCATATTCATATCATCGTCTTTGGCGATGATATTTTTATGTGTTTCATGACACTTTTCACATTCGTATAAGATTTTATAAGTATCTTTATATTTCTCAATACCAATAGGTTTTAAAAGTCCTAAACAAGTGTTTTTTCTATCTCCTGGCATGATATCTATATGTTTAGAATATAAACAATATGGGCAATGATCTCTAGAAGTATATCCTAAAGGAGTAACTTCTTTACCACAGTGTTCACAAGTAAAGCCTTCATCTAATTCATTAAACCTTTTCATAGTATCACCAACTTCATTATATAATAATGTTTTTATTTTGACAAAGTAATATGATATAATATTCATAGAGTTCGGAGTGATGAACATGGATTTTAAAATAAATGATTTTGAAGGTCCTTTAGATTTATTATTACATTTAATAAAAGAATCTAAAATGGATATAATGAATATTGAAATAGAAGTAATTACTGATCAATATATGAACTTCTTAAAAGAACAAGAAAAAATGAATTTAGAGATATCTTCTGAATATTTAGTTCTAGCTTCTGAACTATTAGAAATTAAATCTAAATTATTAATACCTAATAATAAACTGGAAGAAGTTGAAGAAGAAGATCCAAGAGAAGAATTAATTAATCGTTTATTAGAATATGAAGCATATAAAAATATAACTAAAGTATTACAAGAAAAAGAATTATTAAGAAAAGATATTTATACTAAGTATCCTGAAAATATTAATAATTATATACCTGAAGATAAAGAGATACATAGTGATGTATCTTTAGATGACTTAATCGCAGCTTTTCAAAAGTATTATCAAAGACAAATAGATAATCGTCCTTTGAATACTAAAGTTACTTTAAAAGAGATTACTGTATCTTCACGTAGAAGTGATATTAAAAGATTATTAAAGAGTAAAAAGAAATTATCTTTTACAGAATTATTTCCAGTAATGTCTAAAGAATATGTAGTCGCTACTTTCTTAGCTATTTTAGAAATGGCTAAAAATAGGGAATTAAAGATTACTCAAGATGAAGCTTTCGACGATATAATATGCGAGGTGATATAATGAATAAAGCGGTTTTAGAGGGACTATTGTTTGTTGTTGGAGAAGATGGTCTCACTTTTGAACAAATTGAAGATGTTTTAAATATTTCTGAAGAAGAAGCTAAAGATTTAATAATGGAATTAAAAAAAGATTATGAAGATGAAACTCGTGGTCTTAGAATAGATTTCTTAGGTAATAGATTTAAAATTACTACTAAGTTTGAACATAAAGAGTATTATCAAAAACTATTAGAAAACCCTGAGACTAATACTTTATCACAAGCAGCTTTAGAAACATTAGCTATTATTGCCTATAATGAACCAATTACTAGAGTTCAAGTAGATGCGATTAGAGGAGTAGGGAGTGCTTCCATTATTAGAAAATTAGTTGCGAAAGGTTTTGTTAAAGAAATGGGAAGAAGTGAATTGCCAGGAAGACCAATTCTTTATGAAACCACTAATGAATTCTTAGATTACTTTGGATTATCATCTACAGGAGATTTGCCTAATATTGAAGAAATAATTAAAGAGAATGAAGAAGAAATAGATGAAGATACTAATCTATATGCTTCTAGGTATACTGAAGAAATTTAGAGCAATTGCTCTTTTTTTATGTCACTTTATGTGTTATAATTTAATTACCTGCTTCCATGGCGGAATTGGTAGACGCGGCAGACTCAAAATCTGCTTCTAGCGATAGAGTTCCGGTTCGAGTCCGGATGGAAGCACCAATAAAAAATAACGAACTTAGTTCGTTTTTTTATTTATTGTTTATATAGTTTTAGTGTGTTATAATTTTATAAGATAGGAGTTACAATCATGAAAAAAGTATATATAGTATTAACATATACAGGCACAATACTATCTAAATTAGTAAAGGGTTATACTAATGATGACTATGCCCATGTATCAATAGCTTTAGATAAAGAATTAAAAGAAATGTATAGTTTTGGTAGATTAAATCCGTATATTCCTTTTATTGGAGGATTTGTTCATGAATCTGTTGATCGTGGAACATTTAAAAGATTTTATAAAACTAAAACTAAAATATATTCCTTAGAAGTAAATGAAGAACAGTTTATAAAAATATGTAATATTATTAAAGAATTTAATGAAAATAGGCATAGTTATAAATTCAATGTACTGGGATTATTCTTTGCCGCAATAAATTTAAATATTAAAAGAGAAAAATGTTTCTATTGTGCAGAGTTTGTTAAATATGTTTTAGATAATTCTAGTTTAGAAGTTAATTTACCTGATGTTGTTAGACCAAATGATTTTAATTATTTAAAGAATGCTAAAGAAATATATACAGGAATTCTAAAGCAATATAAAATATAAGAAGAAATGGGGATAAAATATGAGAAAGGTATTAAATAGTAGAATATTTAAAATTATATATACTATTTTTGTAATTATCTTTGTCATGTTTATAGGCCTTTATTTATTATTTGCCTGTCTTGAAGGTAAAAAGATTTTTGATTACATTCTTTATACAGTACCTGATAATTCAATGCGTGGTTCTTATGAAAAACAGGATGTGTTAATACTTAAAGAACCATCTAAATTAATTTTAGAAGTTGGTAATGATGTAGCGTATTATGGTACTTCTGGAGGTTTAGAAGGAAGATTAATAATACATAGAATTGTTAAGATAGATAATACTGATAAAAAAGATATTATGTTTGTGACTCAAGGTATTAAAGATAAAGTACCGGATCCTCCAATTCATAAAAAAGAAATAATAGGAAAGGTTATGGGAAAGGCATCTATTATTAATGAAATAAATCACTTAATAAAAAGTCAGTTAGGATCATTTTTATTAGTATTTTTACCATTAACTTTAATATTATCTATTGAAATAGTTAAGACAGTTATTGCAATGAAGTTAGAAAAGACAACTATTGAAGAATTAGAAGAATTAAAAAATGATAGAGGAAGTAATGAAAAGAAAAGAAAAGACAAAGAATAAATATATTATACCTAGTACTGATCTTTGGTATATTACTTATGGAGGGTATACTAAAGAAGATTCTCATTCTTATGATGTTTATGGTCAAAGATGGGCTTATGATTTTGATTGTAACATTGATGGAGAATACTATCATGATGATGGTAATATCAATGAGAATTATTATGGCTATAATAAACCTGTTTTGGCTCCTATTGATGGCTTTATAGTTGATTTGGTAGATGGCGCTCCAGATAGTAAAGCTTATGCTGATATGAGGGTATCACAAGACTCTGATGACGTTAGAGGTAACTATTTAATTATAAAGGCTAAATATGGAGAGTATTGTACTATTTGTCATATCAAAAAGAATAGTTTTAAAGTAAAAATAGGTGATATAGTTAATCAAGGACAAGAAATAGCTTGTGTAGGTAATTCAGGCAGAACTAAGGGAGCTCATATTCATATGCAGGTTAATAAAGGAATGGACTTCTTTAATTCAGAACCATTAATTATAGTCTTTAATAATATTTTAGTAAATAATAAGACTAAGTCATTAATTAAAGTAGGGGACTTTGTTCAGAATAAAAAGTAACTTGCTTTTTATTTTTATGATAATATATTTATAGGTGATATTATGGAATTAGAAAATCAATTTCGTTACCTGGTAGGTGGCTATTACGGTGTATATTTAATGGATGAGTATACTCTTAAAGAATATGTTTTAAAAGATATAGAAGAGTATATTAGAAGTTTTGTAGAAGTTAACCCTATAGATAATTTTAACTATGAAGAAGAAGCTAACTTAGTTAAAGAAAAACTTACTACTAAAGAAAAGTTACAAGATGCTTTATTAGTACTTAATAGAATTAATGGCCCAATGGATTTAATTTTTCAAATAAAAAACAAATTAAAGAAATATAAATAGTTTAGTTTATTCGAGAAATATGATATATTCTTAATATAAGGAGAATTATATGAAAAAAGTGTTTAAATATTCGTTTTTATTTGTAGTTATATTATTATGTACTGCGTGTAACGGAAGTATTACAAGAGATATTAGACATGCAGGTTTTAGTATTAGTAATAAATTTGTTTGTGATTGGTTCTTTCCACAAGATAAAGAAGATACTAGTTATCGTAGAATTAGATACCTTACTGAAAATCATTTGATTGATAAAGATGGTAAAATATATGAAGTATCCTTATCTCAACCATATCAAAACAAACAAAACTGTAAAGAAGCTGGAACTGATATTACAGTTAAAGCTATTTTTGATAATAGTATAGTTAAAGGCATTGATGATAAATACTATTATTTAGTAGCCCAAAACAACGTATCTAGTTATAGTGAAATACCTACTACTGATAATTCTTATGAAATATATGATTTACTATTAAAAGAAGTGGATATTGTTAAAGTTGTGACTGCGAATAGTAGTACTGGAGAATATTATGTTTTAAAGACAGATGGTAATATTTATAGTTATATAATTACTAAGAAAGATTACAATAGTCCGTCTACAGTTAGTACTATTGCTATTGCTTATAACAAAGGTGATTATGGTTCTAAAATTATAGATTTTAATTATGCTGGTAATTCATTAAATACATTTATTAAAACAGAAGACAAAATATATCGTCTAAGAATTACTAATAGTGCAGAGTGTACTAAATACGCTGATATTGAATGTACTTATGCAATGAAAGAAGATCCAATATTTGTTGAATATAAAGATAGAATAATTATGTATAATGGTAGTTTATTAATTACTGATTATAATCAAGTGTTTACAGTGGCTTCATAAGTAAAAGAAATATTTCTTTTACTTTTTTTTATTATTTGCTAAAATTATGATAGGTGATAAATGATGGAAACGTATATTATCCTTGGAGGATCTGTATTAGTGCTTTTAATAGGACTATATACAATAATAGCAGGTAAAAAAACTACGAAGGGAAAACAAAGTAGTATTGATATAAATCATGTTAATGAGAATTCATTTCAAAGATTTGCTAAATTCTTCGGAGAAATATACCCTCATGAAGAAGAATTTGATGCTAAATTGAATAAGATTTACACTTTAATAAGTGAAGACAAAGTAACTGATATTAAAAAGATTTCTGAATTATCTTTTTGTTCTATACCAGAATGTGTTACTAAGATTAGGTATTTAAAGAATAAAAGAGTGATTCCTGACTTTTATATTGATACTAATAATCTAAAACTATTAGAATGTACAGAAGAAGATCAAATTTTATTAGGAAAGTATAAACCATATATATATGGTACTCATACTCAAATAGAGGAATTTGCGCCATTACTGCCTAATCCAAAAGGTTTAAGTGTTGAGGAATTAAAGAAAGAAGCTTTAGAAGATTTATTATATTTAGATAAAAAAGGTTTATTAAACGGGCTTATTATTGATGATATAGATGGAAAGATAGTTTATTATTCAATTGAAAAAAGAAAAACTGTTTATGATAGAGAAACTGTACATTGTCCTAATTGTGGATCTTTAAATGATGTAGAATTAGCTGGAAAAGTTAGATGTGGTTATTGTAAGGCTATCATTATTGGTAGTAAGTATGAACAAGCTAGTGGGGAAAGATAATCTTTCCTTTTTCTTTTTTTTGAGATATTATAATACTGAAACGGGTGATTATATGTTACTAGCTAATAATTGGAAAGATTATGAATTAATAGATGCATCTAAAGGGATGAAACTAGAAAGATGGGGAAAAGTTGTTTTGCTAAGACCAGATCCTCAAGTAATTTGGAATAATGGAGATTTATTAGAGAAGTATCATGATAAAATAGATGCAGTTTATTATCGTAGTAATAAAGGTGGAGGACACTGGGAAAATTTAAAGAATATTCCTAGTTCTTGGAATATTAATTATAAGAACTTAACATTTAATATTAAGCAAATGGGTTTTAAACATACGGGGTTATTTCCAGAACAGGCTGTTAATTGGGATTTTATGATTAATAAGATTAAGAATAGTAATAGACCTATTAAGGTATTAAATCTATTTGCTTACACAGGTGGGGCTACTGTAGCATGTCTTTCTGCAGGAGCTAGTGTTACTCATGTGGATTCATCTCGAGGGATGGTCGATTGGTGCAAAGAAAATGTTAAAAGTAGTGGTTATCAAGATGCATTAATTAGATATTTAGTAGATGATGTAGTTAAATTTGTTGAAAGAGAAATACGAAGAGGTAATAAATATGATGCTATTATCATGGATCCTCCTAGTTATGGCAGAGGAGCTAATGGGGAAGTATGGGATATTGAAAAGAATTTGAATTATTTAATTGAAAAATGTTCAGAGATTTTATCTGATAAACCATTATTCTTTTTAATTAATTCTTATACAACAGGATTATCATCAACAGTATTGAGTAATTTATTAGAATTAAATATTAACAGAAAATACTCTGGTAAAATTAGTTGTGGAGAAGTAGGAGTTCCAATAAAAGAAAATAATTTAGTATTACCATGTGGTATTTATGGAAGATGGGAAGAAAATGAATAAGTTAAATGTTTTATATGAAGATAATCATATTATTGTAGTAGTTAAACCGGAAAATGTACTTAGTCAAGGTGATAATACTGGTGATATTTCTATGGTAGAGATTGTTAAAGAATATATAAAAGAAAAATATAACAAACCAGGAAATGTTTATTTGGGCTTGGTACATCGCTTAGATAGACCAGTAGGTGGAATTATGGTTTTTGCTAGAACTAGTAAAGCAGCAGCTAGGTTAACTAAAAGTTTTCAAGAACACAAAGTAGACAAGAGATACTTAGCTATTATTCATGGAAGAATGAACAAAAAAGGAGAACTAATTGATTATATCGAAAAGACTTCTAATGGAGATTCAATTATCTCTGAAAAAGGTAAAAAAGCTATATTAACTTATGAAGAATTAGAATATAATTCTAAGCAAGATTGTACACTAATATCAGTTAGTTTGGAAACTGGAAGACATCATCAAATAAGAGTTCAATTTGCTGGTCGTGGGCACTATTTATTAGGCGATCAGAGATATGGAATCAAAGATAAGCAACAAATATGTTTATTTTGCTATTATTTAGCATTTGAACATCCTATTACAAAAGAGCTTATGGAGTTTAAGAAAATCCCTGAAAATAAAGGATATTGGACAACTTTTACACTGTAAAAAAATGTCCACAAAATAAAATGTTTGCAATTGCAAATTTTTTTTGTTATCATAGTAATAGATTATAGAATAAAGGGAGTAGATAAAATGAATTTTGATTTATCTTGGTTTACTACTTTACCGGGATTATTAATCACGGGTGGAGTGGCAATATTAGTAATAGCTCTAGTAATTTTAGTAATTACTGGAAAGAAATCTAAGAAGGAGAAGAAAGCCGCAGAAGATACTACTCCTACAACTCAAACTGATGCTACAGCAGCACCTGTTGAGACAGCACCAGCAGATATCGCAACACCAGTTGATATTGCGACACCAGTTGAGGCAGCAGCAATGCCAGCAGATATTGCAACACCAGTTGTAGAGCCAATGGCAGCTCCTGTTGAAGTAGCAGCAATGCCAGCAGATATCGCAACACCGGTTGTAGAACCAATGGCAGCACCAGTTGTTGAACCAGCAATACCTGAAGTACCAGCAGTTGCAGAGGCACCTGTAGTACCAGAAGCAGTACCTGCAGTAGAACCAATGGCACCAGTTGTTGAACCAGCAATGCCTGAAGTACCAGCAGTTGCAGAGGCACCTGCAGTACCAGAAGCAGTGCCAGAAGTTCCAGTAGCTGCAGAAGCACCAGCAGTAGAACCAATAGCTCCAGCTATTGAACCAGCAATGCCTGAAGTACCAGCAGTTGCAGAGGCACCTGCAGTACCTGAAGTAATGCCAGAAGTTCCAACAGCTGCAGAAGCACCAGCAGTAGAACCAATGGTACCAACAGTTGAAGCAGCACCAGAACCAGTTGCTGAACCAGTTATTTATGGTGGTGCTAGTCCAGCAGTTGATAATATTAATGTTAATCAGGAAACAAATCATCAAATCTATGGTGGTGCTGATCCTATGGAAAATACACAAACAATGCCTTCTGTTGCACCAGCAGTTGCTCCAGAACCAGTTATGGTTGAACAACCAGTTGTAGAAGCACCTGCAGTACCAGAAATGGCACCAGCAGTAGAACAGCCAGTTATGACTGAAACTCCAGTTGTTGAACAACCAGTAATGTCTGCAGAACCAGTAATGGCACCAGCAGTAGAACAACCAGTTATGGCTGAGACACCAGCAGTTGCACCTGCAGTAGAACCTATCGCACCAGCTGCTCCAGTTACACCTGTACAATAAGCATTCAATGAATGCTTTTTTTTTCGTATAAAAGTTGTAGTTCTTTAAACTAAAAAATGTTATAATATTTATAAGGTGATATGATGAAAAAAATATCGATTTTGGCATTACATTTAGGTTATGGTGGAATTGAAAAGTGCGTTGTAAATTTAGCCAATACTTTATGTGATAGATATAATGTTGAAATAGCTGCTTGTTATAGATTATATGATAAAAGTGTTTTTGATTTAGACAAAAGAGTAAAAGTAATTTATTTGAATAATGATTTAAAGCCTAATCATGAAACCTTAAGAAACTCATTAAAGAGTAAAAATCCAATTAAAATTACTAAAGAATTGGCTTTCTCAGCTAAAGTATTACATTATCGTAAAAAGACAATGGTTCAATATATTAGAAATACTGATAGTGAAGTAATTATTTCTACTCGTGATATTTTTAATTATTGGTTAAGTGGTTATTGTAGAGATGGCGTTTTAAAAATAGGTTGGGAACATAATCATTTTCACGAAAATATGAAATATGCTGAAAGAATTGCGAACAGTGCTAAAAACTTAGATTATTTAGTGTTAGTATCTTCAGAATTACAAAAGTTCTATACAAACAAATTACATAATAGTAATTGTATGTGTATTTATATACCTAATTCTATTGATAAATTGCCTATGAAAATTGCTCCATTAAAAGAAAAGCGTTTAGTTTCAGTAGGTAGATTATCTCCTGAAAAAGGTTATTTAGATTTGTTAAAAATATTTAATAAGATAACTAAGAGTAATCCTGATTGGAAATTAGATGTTATCGGTGATGGAAAAGAAAAAGATAGGTTAAAAAAATATATCGAAAAAAACGGACTAAGTGATAAAGTTACTCTACATGGATTTCAAGGTAAAGAATATATCGATAAAATTTTACATAATTCATCTATTTATTTAATGACTTCTTATACTGAATCATTTGGAATAGTTCTAATTGAAGCCATGAGTCATGGAGTTCCTTGTATAGCGTTTGATTCAGCAGAAGGAGCTAGAGAAATAATAAATAGTGGAGAAAATGGTTATTTGATTAAGAATCGCAACTTTGATGCGATGATTATGAAAGTTCAAGATTTAATTAATAACGAAGAAGATAGAATAAAGATAGGGAAGCAAGCTAGAAATAGTGTTAAAAAATATACAAGTGATATAGTTGGAGAAGAATGGATTACATTAATAGAAGAGAGTGATATTTATGACTAAAAGAAGAGTAATGTTTATTTCTTCGACTGGTGGACATTTAAATGAATTATTACAGCTAGAGAAGATGTTCAAAGAATATAATTATTCTTTAATTACTGAAAAAACTAAGTCTAATTTATATTTGAAAGATAAATATGGTAAAAGAGTAGGTTTCTTAATTTATGGAACTAAACATCACATTTTAACCTATCCATTTAAACTGTTAGTTAATTGCTTTATTAGTTTATACTATTATTTAAAATTTAGACCAGATTATATTATTACTACAGGTGTTCATACTGCAGGACCTATGTGTTGTATTGGGAAAATGTTGGGAAGTAAAGTAATTTATATTGAAACATTTGCTAATATGGTCACTAAAACAACTACTGGGAAACTATTATATCCAATAGTTGATAAATTTATTGTTCAATGGGAAAGTATGAAGGATCTATACCCTAATGCTGATTTTGGGGGGTGGATTTTCTAATGATACTTGTTATTTTAGGTACACAAGATAAAGAATTCCCTAGGTTATTAAAAGCTGTAGATAAGGCTATTGATAAAGGAATTATTAAAGATAAAGTAGTTGTTCAAGCAGGACAAACTAAGTATGAATCAAAAAATATGGAAATATTCGATTTATTACCTGCGCCAGAGTTTGATAAATTAATGGATCAAGCTGATCTTATTATTACTCATGGTGGTGCTGGTAGTATTTTGGCTGCTATAAAAAAACATAAAAAGATTATTGCAGCTGCTCGCTTAGAAAAGTATAAAGAGCATCATAATGACCATCAAAAACAAATAATTGGTGAGTTTGCTAAGCAAGGATATTTACTAGAATTAGATAATTTTGATGATTTAGGAAAAATAATTAAAAAAATCGATAAATTTAAGCCGAAAAGGTTTGTAAGTAATACCCAAAATATGATAAAATTAATAGAGAATTATATAGAGAATACGAACAATACATCTTGGTACAACCGCTATAAAGAAGTTATTCTATATTTATTCTTTGGAGCATGTACTACTTTTATTAATATTATTACTTTTTATTTATTGCGTGTTATAGGAATTGAATTGTATATAAGTAATACAATCGCTTGGTTAGTAGCAGTACTTTTTGCTTTTGTTACAAATAAGCATTATGTTTTTGAAAAGAAAAGTAATAATAGAAAAGAGTTATTAAAAGAATGTCTTAACTTTTACTGGTATAGATTATTGTCATTCATATTACTTGATATGGGTACAATGTTTGTAATGGTTAGTTTATTACATGCTAATGAGACTCTTTCAAAAGTAGTAGCTAATATTTTAGTAATAATATTTAATTATTTAGCTAGTAAGTTAATCATTTTTAAAAAATAATAGGAGGGCTATTATGAAAAAGAGTAATAAAGGATTCACATTAATTGAACTATTGGCTTCAGTAGTAATACTAGGTATACTATTGGTTTTTGCTGGGCCTAGAATATTTGGTATGATTTCACTAAATAGAGATAAGATGTATGTAACTGATGCAAAGAAATTAATGGCACAAGCAGAATATAAAATAAAAGCATCTAGTTCAACTTTAGAGAAACCATCTCCTGGTAATTGTATAGTTATCAGTTTGGTTTATTTAGAGACTAGTGACTTTGATGTTGCTCCTAATCGTGGTCAATATATCAAAGAAGCCTCATATGTAGTAGCAAAGAATGTTGATGGTAAATTAGAATACTCTGCTGCTATAGTTGAAAAGCTAAAAGATGGTAGTTATAAGGGTATTGAATTGACTAAAGGCTCTTTATTACTTGGAGATAATGCTACAAAATTTGTTACTGGTATCAAAAAAGATGATTTGGTTAAAGTAGAAGATAATTTAATGGTTGATTATATTAATGAACATTTAGGTGAAGATTATGTTACTAAAATTGAACATACTTATAATGAACCTGATTTAGCAGACCATTCTTCTAAGGGAGGATTAGAACCTCCAGTTATTACTAAAGCTACTTTGACATCTACATCAGGTAAAGATTATAACTCTTTAGATGCTACTTTAACATTAAATGTTGATGATAAAGATACACCTAAGAATAAGATAAAAGTATATCTTTCTACTCAAGGATATGAAGATGATGAAGCCCATGAGTATGATTATGGAGATCAAGATTCTTATATAAAAGATGATTTCCACTTTGATCAAATGGTTGATTCTCGCGGAATAAACTTTAGCTATGACAATAATCCGATAGTTAATTTATATATTATAGTTAAAGATGATGATCAAAATGAAGATAGAACTACAATAGTTTATAATCTTCATACTAATACGGCACCGGTTATCGATAAGAAAGAATCTGGTTTTTCAAAACAAGTTACTGATAAGGTAAATAGAGTTAATGCAATATTTAGATTAAGTGTTTCAGATGATATTGATGATACAGACAATTTAAAGGTTTGCTTTACTGAAAATCTTGATGCAACTAGTTGTAACGGTACATATAAGAATTATTCAGAACTATTTACTGATGGAGAAATGACATATAAATTTAGTGATGATAAATGTGCTTTGAATGGAGTAACCAGAACAGTTAGAGTTTATGTTAGGGATGGAAAAGGATTAGAATCTTATGCGGATTTCCCTTATGCAATTCATAATAACACTCAACCAAGAATAGATGATATTACAATTGAATCTATTAAAGAACCATTTATGACTGGGGATACAGCTACAGGTAGTTTAAAAATCAAAGTAAAAGTTAGTGGTTCTGATGATGTTTCATATAACTCAAATATGAAAGTAGAGATATCAGAGGCAAACACTGAAAAAGCAACGTATACATTTGATCCAAGTTCTGAAATGGATTATGAACTTAACGGAGAATATGATGGATCTACTAAAAATATTAAGATAGCACTAATTGATGAATGTGGTCTGAAAAGGGAAGAAACAAAGAGTTATAAAGTATATTCAAATCAAGCTCCTGAAGTAAAAAATATTGAAATCGTAAGTAATGGATTTGCTTGTAATAATGAAGCAGATTGTCCTATAAATGAAGGTGGTAATTCAAGTGCTTCAGTTTACTTTGAACTTTATGATGATCTTGACTATAATTCGCTTGATTCAGATTTAGTTTGTGTTTCTGAAAAGAAATCAGATTGTTTAATCGATAGTAATTTTAAAGAGTATTCTACATATGAAGGTGGATTTGCATATACGTTTAATAGTAATTCTGATACACCTTATGATGGTCAAGAAAAGACTTTATATATAATTGCAAAAGATTCACAAGGTATAACTAATTATAATGATGATACTAAGAATTCTGTTAAGTATAAGCTATATGGTAATAAATATCCAGAGGTTAGTAACTTCGAAGTTAAGTCTAAAGGAAAAGCTTATACAGCTACAGGTTCATTAGATGCACTTTTATATTTTGATGTTATAGATGATCTTGATTCAACAGGAAATTTAAAATACACAGTTGGTATTAAAAATGGTAATAATGTGGTTTTAAGTGAAGATACACTTACACCTCAGCCAATAGACGCTGATGCTTTAGCCTCTGGTATACCATATCATATTGCTGGTAAGCATGATGGTACAGTTAAAACAGTGGTTTTAACTGTATATGATAGTTATAGTGAAACCACTGGTACTTCTGAAACTTATGAATATGAGTTGTACAAAAACTTACCTCCACAAATTTTTACCGCAGGTATTCCAAATAGTAGTGAAGAAGATGAATTGATTGAATATGATGATGACAGTGAGGATAAGAATAATAACAATATCAAAGATACAGATGAAACGTTTACTGTTAAATATGTAAATGGTGAACATGGAGATTTCATAGAAGATGAAACTAATAAGACAATATTTACAGGTTTACGTCTTGATGATATGACACCTGAGTATAACGGAGATGTGACTAGATATGAGAAAAAGACTGATCCAACAGAACCAAATCCTAATGCTGGTGATGGAGAGGAAAATAATAATGGTGAATCTTCTGATGAAGAAGTTATTGTTAAGCCGAAGGCTAAAGAACATTGGGTGTTTACTAAATGGAAACCTTATGTAACAGATACGATTAGGGCGGAAACTGCTTCTACTTCAAGTGTAATTACTTATGTAGCACAATTTAAAGAAGATTTAGATGATAATGGTATTCCTGATGATGAAGATGTACAATTAGACACATTTAATATTGTACCTTTAACTGGTAAGTGTCATAAAAACTTTATTTGTCCATATTTAAAAAGTGGTAATCCAAATGTTGAAGTAGTATTTGATATTGAAGATGATATAGACTCTACTGAAACTGAATTAAATGACATTTTGGTTTGTGTAACAGATGATGCTAATAAATGTACTAATAAAAAAGTATGTGATCCAATGGAAGATGGAGATAGCGTAGAAGAATATGTAGATTCTTGCTTCGGAGATGGTAAATTTGTCAGATATTCTAAATTTTTAGAAGCTGGAAGAAAATTTGAGTTTAATAGAGGTAAAGTTGGTAACGATCTTTATGATGGAGCAGAACACACAATATATGTTCGTGCAATGGATTCAGAAGAAGAAGTAAGTACGGTAGAAAAAAAATATACGATTTATGAAAATCAAGCACCTACTATTATTAATGATTCTGTCAGCGTATCTTCTACCGTAGCACCAGAGGAAAAACCAGCAGAAGAAGAAGGCGGAGAGCCTACTATTACATATTATAATTCTAAAGATATAATATTCACTGTTGATGCAATTGATGATTATGATTTACCAATTAATCTACAAGTAGCTATTTGCTCAAAATTAGTTCCTAATGGTCAAGAAAAATGTGAAGATTATGTTGAATACAATTATGATCATAAATACGATGCTACTTTGCAAGGAGCTAATTACAATGTAACTACTGCTCAAAAGTTTAAAGTTTATGCTAAAGTAAAAGATAGTTTGGGTTCGGTATCAAAAACAGCTGAGTTAGACTATACATTATATAAAGATACTACTCCAGTTATTGAGTCTGTTGTTGCAACATATACTGGTGCTCAACAGTATGTTGAGCCAGATTATGAAGAAACTGAAAATCCTGATCCAGAGCCATCTGGAGGAAAAAAGTATCGAGTTGTTTATAAAGCCAGACAATCAAGTTGGGGTGGAAGTAATCAATATTTCTCGGATGTAACTTTCAATAACTTAAGTGAAGGCGATCCAACTCCAATTTTCGATGGAACTATGAGAGATTATGGTGATAATATTACTCTTCCAAAAGGACCTGAAAATGTTGTGTTTATAGGTTGGAGTCCATCTCTTCAAGAGTTTATAAGGGATGAAGATAGTGGCCCTCCAAATAATACAATTGTTTATACAGCTAGATGGGGAAGAGATGCAGATCATGATGGTGTTCCTGATGATGGGCAAGAAATGCCTAGCCTTGAACCTGAAGGAGTAACTAAAGGGGTTTGGGAAGGTGGAGACCATAAATTAATTGTTAGTGTAAAGGTTAAGGATCCATTTGATAGTTACAAAATTTGTATTACTCAAGTAAATAATTCAAATGCATGTAATGGTACCTTTGTAGGAAAAGATTCAAATGGTACTAGATTTTCAGCAGAAGATTTACATTCAGGAATTGTTTATTATGTTAAAGAAAACGCAGAAGATTTACAGTACTATGAAAAAGATGGACTAACCGCAACAGAATATTATGCTTTTGTACAAGACTCTTATGGTCATATATCTAATGGTTATTCTTTTTATGGTGCGCCATATACTCAATGTACAGCTGTGGAAGCAGAAGAAAGCAAAGGGGTATATGATTTGAAAGAAGGTAATGCGGTTAGTGCTGATGCCTGTGGAGCCAGTGCAGGTGGAGGAATGTGTTATTACGCAAATGATGATGATGTTCAATATATTGAAAATGAAATAGCTACTGCAAATGCTGCAAATGCTGCTCTTCAAGAAACATATGGAGATGAACCTGTGCCTGAAGAAGAATTGGTTGAAGTGCCTTTGAATTCTGATAGGCTTGTTAATACATCGTCAATTGTAGCAAAATATACAAGAATTTTAAGTTATGCTGATAGAATACATCAAAACCATCTTTGTGAAGTTGAAGATAGGGAGGCTCAAAATGCTGAAACACCAGAAGTAGAACCACCACTAAAAGAATTTGAACATAACTGTTCCTTTATAGATTGTTTTAGACATCCTAAATATAATGAATCATCAGAAGAATTTACCCATCCATATATGATGGCTGTTGGTATGAGAAAAAGAACGATTCCTGGTACAGAACCTATTGAAATGACAACTGAATCAGGACATTATGAAGGACAAGATTATTATCAACTTTATGAAGTTAGTTATGATGGACATTCTGGAGTGGCAACATTGACTCCAACTTCAACAAAAATACTAGTTGATTACTATAATGAAACAACGACATATAAATACAACAGAAACAATCCAATTACATATGTTAGGGTAAGAGATTAGGAGGGATACGGTGAAAGAGTTTATTAAAGAAAAATCTAATTTACTAATAATTATTGTTTCTATCTTAATTATTATTCTAATAGTACTTGGATTGGTACTTATTACTAAACATCGTAACAAGAGTTCTAATGAAGATATGTCCAGTGAGTATATTTTTAAGGATACAGTTGTTGAGTTGGCTGGAACTAAAATTATTTCCAATGATAAATTAAAAGTTGAGCACTGTTTAAATGATATTTGTATTTCTAATATGAAAGTATATAGTACTGAAAACGAAGGTAGAATAGAATGTACTATTACTAATAAAACAAATAAAACAAAAAGTGGTTACTTTAAAGTGTTCTTTGGAAAGAAAGTTGTATTAGTTGGTTATAATGAATTGATGCCTAATACTTCTACCAAAAAAGTTTCTGAATTTGTAGGATTTAGTCTTCAAGATGCTGATGATTATAAATTAGAAAAACTTAGTAAAGAAGAAAAAAAGTCAATCAACAAGTAAAATTAAGTGTAAAGAAAAGAGTAAAGTAGCTCTTTTCTTTTTGTAATATTGTGACAATTTACAGTTCTTTTGCTAAAATTATTATAGGTGATAGTATGAATAGTAAGAGGATTGCACATGTATTGATGACACTTAGTTTTATTATGATAATCTCAGGAGGAGTATCATCTTTTCTGTTGGGCTTAAAGGCAGACAGATTAGAAACTCAAAAGAGAATAGGTGTTGTCAACAATGAGTTTGAAACACTTAGTACTAATACTTCAGCGTTTGAAGCTTTACGTGATGAATTGTATACAAAAGTGTTGAGTGATGTTTACTATGATACTATGAATAAAGATGATATAAAGGTAAAAGAAAAATTATCTAATTATGAAAACTTGGTTGATGAATTAGAAAAAACTACTTTTACATTAGATAATCTATGTAGTAATGTATATTATCCAGATATGGAAACAAATACTAAATGTAATAATTATAAAAGTATTTATGAACAAGTAAATAATTACTTTATTAGTGATATTGAAGTTTATAACAAGAATGTTGAAAAATATAACAAATATCAAGAAAGTAAAAAGTCTAAAACATCAATTGATCCTTATGCAACTCATAGAGATTATATAGACTATAATGGAGATAAAAAGTACGACGGCAAAGAAGAGGTTTAGTTTATGTTTAAAAAGAATAAAAAAACAACTAAATATAAATGGCCTTTTGCAAGAAAAGTAATTGCTAGTTTATGTGTAATTTATATTATAGGTTTTTCTGCTTTTTTATTTCTTTTTTATGGACCTATCAATAGTTTTAAAGAATTTTGGATTACTAGTGCGATGACTACTATGAGTCATCAATATTTAGCTACTGCTTTATATAGTGAAGAGTATATTACAAAGGTTTTAAAGAGTAATAGTATTATTGAAGTAAAAGAAATTAGTGATCCTAATATGATTCAATTTAGAAAGTATACTACTACTATCTATAGGAATGAATATGAAAAGGAAATACTATCTAAAACACCAGGTAATGACCTATACAAAGTGATTAATATTTCTGGCAAAGGTTATCAAGGATTCTTAGTAGCTATTTATGATCCTTCTAGAGTATCTATTGCGACTACTTCCCAATTAGGAATAACAGGAGAATCTATTATAACTGTCAGTGAAAGAGAGAACGCAATTATTGCGATGAATGCTGGTGGTTTCTATGATCCTGACTGGAATGGAAATGGAGCTTTACCACATGGAACAGTATTTTCTAATGGAAAAATAGTTAGTGATTATGTAGATGCTAATGTAGGTGGAGGATTCATTGGATTTACTGAAGAAGATAAACTTGTTTTAGGCCATATGAGTAAAGAAGAAGCTACTAAAATGGGAATGCGTGATGCAGTAGAATTTGGACCTTTCCTAATAGTTAACGGTAAGAGAAGCTTTGTTCGTGGTAATGGTGGTTGGGGAATTGCTCCAAGAAGTGCTATAGGACAAAGACAAGATGGAATAGTTCTTTTCCTAGCTATCAATGGAAGATTAGTCAATAGTATTGGCGCTGATATGGTAGATTTATGTGATATCATGGAAAGGTATGGAGCTTATAATGCTGCGAACTTAGATGGTGGATCTTCAACTGAATTAGTAATCAATGATAAAATCATTAATACACCAGTCGCAGGTGGTTCAAATGGACTTAGAAACATGTCAACATTCTGGGTGGTTAAGTAAATAGCTTAGCTACTAAACAAACAAAAAAAATAAGAGTAAGTATTGTACTTATTCTTTTTATTTGGTATAATTTTTTAAGATGGAGAATATGGTTATGGCAAGAAAAAAGAAACAGAAACATCTATATACTAAAAAAGAATTCTTCTTTAACTTTTTTAGTTTAATAATAATAATTGGAATAGGTATCTATTTTGGATATCGTAGTTTATATTATTACAGTAAACAGAATATGGTTAACAAAGGAAATAACCAAAACCTAGGAGAAGTTATCATTAATAGTAATAAATTAGTAACTGAAGGTGATGGATTCCATAGAGATAAAAAAGGTTACTACTTTACTGGAAAAGTAAGTAATAATTATGTTTTATTTGCAAATAGAGTGTTTAGAATAATTAGAATTAACAATGATGGATCTATTAAGTTAGTTACTGATAAAAACGTTGCTTCTTTTATGTGGGGAGATGCAGATACTTATAAAAATTCTAATCTATATAATTGGTTAGATAAAAGAGAAGATAAGCATACTGGTATTTATTATAATACTATTCCTGCTGCAGATAATTTCTTAGTAAAAACTAATTATTCAGAAGATATTTTAAAAGATGATAAAATAGTTCTTAATAATGAAGAAAATAGTGATTATATTACCACTTTAACAATTGATGATTACGTAATTAGTGGTGGTAAGAATGGCTATTTAAATAATGGTCAAATATATCATTTATTAGGATTAAATGATAGCAAAGGAACATTATATGTAGAAGAAGATGGTTCTATTGCGAATAGTGATAGTTTAACTAGTTATGGAGTAAAAGCAGTTATTACTTTAAAGAAAAATACTATTTCTTCTTATGGAGATGGTTCAGTAGATAATCCATATACTATTAAACAAGGTAATAATACTAATTATGTTGATAGAATAGTTAAATTAGGTGAAGATAACTGGAAAGTATTCCAAGAAGAAAATGATATTTTAAAACTAGTAAAAGTTGATTATATAAATAATAAAGATAATAGGGAATTTAAGTATCGTTTTAGTGAAGAAGAAAATACTTTTGATTTAGAGGATTGGAAGGGTTTAGCAGTTTATCTAAACAATAGTTATCTAAATAATCTTAGTTATAAAAATATACTTGAAAGGAATAATTATTATACTGGAGAAATAAGTACTGATACTGGATATAATTTAGAAAATAATTATGCTGATAAAGTAAATTGTAAAGTAGGGCTATTAAATATTTTTGATTATAATAATAGTGATTATGATGATATCTATTTGATGAATCCTTTAGGAGGAACACTTAGATATATTAAATATAAAAATGGTCTTTTAGGTGAGGCTGAAATAACTGATGAGAAACATGTTATTCCAGTAGTCTCAATTAATAAAAAGCATATTAAAAGTGGGAAAGGAACATTAAAAGATCCATATATAACGGGGTGAAAAAATGCAAAAAAAGAGAAAAGTTAAATTACATTTAAGAATTAGTCTTTTCACAGTTTTTATCTTTTTTCTAGATTTATCAGTAATTACTGGATTAATCGTAATTCATAATTATAGGTTTAAATCTTTTTGGATTCCTACAGCAATGACTACTATGTCTCATAAATATTTAGCTTATACTTTATACAATGAAGATGAAGTTAATAAGATTATGAGTCAAAATTATATTGAAAAGAATACTGAAAAGATAAACTTAGATGATATAGTTATTGGTAGTACTGGTAAGAAAAGATACTCTAATAAGTATGAAAAAGAGTTATTTACTAAAGATAAGGGTAATGATATCTATAAAACCATAAGAATAGAAGAACCTAAGTATAAAGGTTGGTTAATAGGTATTTATGATCCTAGCAATGTAGAATTAGCTGTAAGTAAAGGTTTAGGTAAGTATGGACAGTCTGTTAATAAACTAGTTCTTAATAATGATGGTTTAGTAGGTATTAATGGAGGAGGCTTTGAAGACTTAGATGGATGGGGTAATGGTTCTGTACCATATGGAACTATTATTCAAGATGGAGAAGTTATTTGGACTCATAGTGGTGGATCTGGTGGATTAATAGGATTTACTAAAGAGCATAAGATGTATTTAACTTATGAAAAACCAGAAAAAGCAATTGCTAATGGTATGGTAGAAGCTGTTGAATTTGGACCTTTCTTGATAGTTAATGGTAAGACAAGTAAGATTCATGGTGATGGTGGATGGGGTACTGCTCCTAGAAGTGTTATTGCTCAAAGAAAAGATGGAGTGGTATTATTCCTAATTATCGAAGGAAGATTACCTGGTTATAGTTATGGTGCTACTTTAAATGATGTTATTGATATCTTAGCTAGATATAAAGCATACAATGCTGCTAACTTAGATGGAGGAGCATCATCTACCATGAGTATTGAAGGTAAGTTATGGAATAGACCATCTGCTGGTGGAGAATATGGTGGAAGAACTGTTTCAAATGCTTGGATAGTTACTAACAAAAAGAACAAGCCAGCACTTGCACCAGTAAAAAAAGATTATAAGTAGAGATTTCTCTACTTTTTTGTTATAATGAAAATGGTGATTATATGGGATTATTTAATAAAGATAGAAGAGATGGAAAATATATTAAACCGCAAGGATCAATCGCAGTATTATTTCCGTTTATTTTTGATAGAAGAACAGACGCTGAAGTATCAACTACAATAGACTTTGATTTAGAAGAATTATGCAGTTGGGTAGATAAGCAAAATAAAGAAGGTAACTTAGAATATAAAATGACATATTTTCAAGCAATACTTGCTTGCTTTGGAAAAGTATTTTTTAATCGTAATAGACTAAATCGTTTCATTCAAAATAAAAGATTATATGAAAGAGATAAAATTACTTTTGCGTTTATAGCTAAAGATAAATTTACGGATAACGCAGATGAAAAGATTATTTGTTTAGAGCTAGATCCTAAGGATACTGGATTAGATATGACTCATAAGATGGCAATTGATGTATTTAAAACTAAAAATGAAGGTAAAAATGATTTTGATGATACTTTAAAAATATTTACTAGTCTTCCTAAATGGCTATTAGGATTAATAGTTAGGTTTGTTAAATTTTTAGATAAACACGGTTGGAATCCTAAAGCTCTTACTGAAGGAGATACTAATTATGCTACTGTTATCTTTAGTAATTTGGGTAGTATTAAATCTAATTCTTGTTATCATCATTTAAATGAATATGGTACTAATTCAATAGTTATTACTATCGGTACTATAAAAGAAGTAAAAGGTAGAAGAATAGTTGATATGACATTTACTTTAGATGAAAGAATAGCTGATGGTTTCTATTTTGCTAAAAGTGTTAATATGGCTCAAGAAATTGCTAATAAACCAGAATTATTAGAAGAAAAAATAAGTGCTAAATATGAATATAAAGACTAGACGATAGTCTTTATTTGTTATAAACTGTTATTCCCTTGGAGGCATATTATGAGAAAGTTTATAGTTAGTGATTTACATGGTAATGGAGAAGTATATGATTCTATAATGGCTTATTTAGAAAATATCTCTTTAACAGATGAAGTAGAATTATATATAAACGGAGATTTAATCGATAGAGGATTCGATTCTTTTAGAATGCTTGAAGATGTTATAGATAGGATTAATGGTAAAGGGCCTATTAAAATACATTATCTAGGTGGTAATCATGAACTTTTAATGTATCAAGCTCTAGTAGATAGATATCCAGGAAGGGGTTTTGATCATCATTCTAATTGGATGAATTATGGAGGATGGTCTATTGAAGGACATTTAGATGAAATAAAAAGTAATCAAGATTTTGAAGAAAAATGTGAAGAATTAAAATCTTTCTTAGGGAATCTAGAAATTTATAAAATCTTTCCGGAAATTATAAATAAAAATCAACTTATTTTAGTACATGCCCAAGTACCAGAAAATCTAACTATGGATTTAAGAATTAGAAATGATAATAAAACTATTGAAGATGCAGTATGGACTAGAAGACTAAAAAGAAGAAATCTACTTTTATGGCCAGGAGAAGTCATTGGTTATAATAGAATAGGTAAAGAAGGATACCTAGCTATTATGGGACATACTCCTGTTACGGATGAAAAAGGATTTGTCTATTATGATGAAGAAAATTGTCTTAATATTGATGGTGGTTGTGCTCTTTATGCGATGGGACGTTTTGAATTTGATCATGTTCCATTAGTAGAAGTAAAGGATGATTATTTGAAAATACTAGTATTTAATCACAATAACGAAATAATAAATGGTTTTTACTTTGAAAAAACAACTCTATGTATGAGTAATGAAGAGTTGGATGGAGAAAGAGTATTTATAAATCATGAATTTGATAATAATGCTCTAAAGAATAAACGATTAATAAAAGAAGTATTTGAAGTTGACTAAAATTAAGGAGTACTTAGAATTAGACTTTTTTATGTAATAGTTAAAAATATCATTGAAAAAAGAAATGAAAAGTGATATCTTGATAATAGGTGATGAATAGATGAATAGAAGAAAAAAGAGAACACTAATACTACTATTGATAGTAATACTATTTATAAGTGTTGGATATGCTTTATTATCAGCTACTTTGAATATTCAAGGAGTATCTGATATTACAGCTTCTAGATGGGATATCCATTGGGATACCGCTTCATATACTAAATCTTCAGGAAGTGTCGATATTTTAAATCCATCAAGAACTGCTAATTCAAGTCCGATTTTAACAGATACAGATATTAGTTTTGGGACTAAATTGGAAAAACCTGGTGATTATGCACAGTTTACTGTGAATGTAGTTAATGATGGTACTTTTGATGCCGAATTAACAGCTATTACTATTTCACCAGCATTAACACCTGCACAACAAAAATATTTAGAGTATACTGTAACTTATGCTGGAGTAGAATATCATACATCAACAAGTGGGTTGCGTGTGGCTTTACCAGCATCAACTAGTAATACTGCTGTTGTAAAAATAAGAGTTCAATATATTCAACCAAGCAACGCAGAAGATTTACCATCTACAGATACAACCTTTTCTTCAACTGTTTCATTTGATTATGCGCAAGCTTATTAAAATGTAGTGAATATTCACTACATTTTTTATTGTTTTAGTAGTTAAAAAATGATAAAATAAAAATGAGTATTATAATGCAGAAAGGTTGGTTTGATGAAAAAAAAGAATGGTGAAAATAATGGTTGGATAATCGGGATTATTATTGTGTCATTATTAGTAATTTTTTCTAATATGGTGGATAATGATAGAGACTATTATGAAACTGATGATAATGAATATCAATATTCTAGACGAGTATTTAGTGTCATAGCTAGTTCTGAAAATGAAGTGTTAGATACTAAAATAAAAGAATTTGCTATGAAAAATGATTTAAAAATTGATATTGTTTATGATGATACTTTAAAAATTACCAAAAGATTGAATAGAGGAGAAAAATTTGATGCTGTTTGGTTATCTAATTCAATTTGGATGTATGCTGTAGATAGTAATAAAGTTAAAATATCGGATACTAAATCTACAAGTATTAACCCGATAGTATTTGGTATTAGAAAGAATAAAGCTAATGAGTTAGGTTTTGTTGATAAGACGGTTTATACAAAAGATATAGTTAACGCTGTTCAAAGTGGTAAATTGAAGTTTAGTATGTCTAATCCAGTTACTACTAATAGTGGAGCAAGTGCTTATTTAGGAATACTTACTACTCTAGCTGGAAATCCTGAAGTATTAACAAGTGAAATGCTAAAGAATGAAGATTTAAAAGAAAAGTTAAAGACATTCTTTACAGGATTGGAAAGATCTTCTGGTGATGAAGACTATTTGGAAGACATGTTTGTTAATGGTGATTATGAAGCAGTATTTACTTATGAGTCATCAATTATTAATATAAACAAAAAATTACAAAGTAAAAATAAAGATATTTTATATGCAGTATATCCAGTAGATGGTGTTTCTATTTCAGATAGTCCTATTGGTTATATAGATCAAAAAGATGAAAATAAAAAAGAAACCTATGATAAGTTAGTTTCTTTCCTACTAAGCAAAGAAGGACAAAAATTACTTGCTAATATGGGTAGAAGAACTTGGTATGGTGGAGTTACTGATAAAGCTGATACTAAGATATTTAATCCTGATTGGGGAATTGATACTAAAAGATATATTTCTCCACTTAAGTACCCTTCTACTGCAGTAATTAAAGAAGCTCTAATGCTTTATCAAGAGAGTTTAAGAAAACCAGTTCATGTAGTTTTCTGCTTAGACTTCTCTGGTAGTATGGCTGGTGACGGAATAGCAGATCTAAGAGATGCGATGGACTTTATCTTAACTGAAAGAGCTGAAGAAGAAATGTTACAATTCTCTGATGGAGATTTAGTTGATGTTATACCTTTCAGTTCAGGTTATGATACGGTTTGGAAATCATCTAATGCAGAAGGACTTAAAGAAATATTAAATAATATAAAAACAAAAGATCCTGAGGGAGCTACTGCTTTATATCCTGCAGCACAAAAAGCTTTAAGTTTATTAAGATCTGAAGATAGAAATAAGTATAATACTTCAGTTATAGTTATGACTGATGGTAAAGGAAATATTGGAAGTTTGGAAGAATTAAAAGAGTATTATAAAACTTTAGAAGAAGAAATTCCGATTTATTCAATTAAATTTGCAAGAGCTGATGAAAAACAACTACAGGAAATGGCAACTTTATCAAATGGAAAAATCTTTGATGGAACAAATGGATTAATAGATGCCTTTACTGAAGTTAGAGGATACAATTAGAGGTGGGAATATGAAAAATAGAGAAATTGTTTCTGCCGCTATTGGAGGAGTATTTTTTGCTGTACCATATTTGGCATTATCAGCACCATTACTTCCATCTTTGATTGTAGGGGCGGCAGCTTTTGGAGCTGGAGAATTAGTATTTGGAGATTATAAATTAACGTTAAAAGAAACCAATAGAAGTTTATATCAAATGTTGGAAGATGCGAAAAAGAAAAATAAGCATATTGTTGATATGATTCCAATGATTGAGAATGCTGATATTCAAAAAGAATTAAACGAAATAAACGATTCGGTTTCTAAGATAATTGATACAATTTCTAAAGATCCTAAAAAAGTTGATCAAACTGATAATTTCTTTGATTATTATTTACCAATTACAGTAAAGATTGTTGATAGGTATGATGAGATAGAAAACCAAAAATTATCTTCAGCAGAAAGTAAGAAGTTTTTAACTTCTACTAATAAGATGGTTAAAGAGATAAATAAAGCTTATAAGAAAATTTTAGATAATTTATATAAGAAAGAAATTGTTGATATGGATGCTGAAATGAAAGTGTTTAATTCATTATTAAAAGCAGATGGCTTTAATGATGCAGAGTTTCAAAGTGAAAAGGAGGAAGTAACAGATGAATAAAAAACAAATTATAGGAATTGGAATATTTGTTGTCCTTGTATTAGCAATCATTGGATTTAAACTATTATCTGGTGGTGGAGATGGAGAGAATACTAGAGGTTTAACTACTGTCTACGTGGCCACTGGTGGTGGTAAAGAAGCTTTCTTAGCTGATGAAGATGTAGTTAAAATCTTAAAAAAGAAATATAAATTAAATGTTGTCTTTGATAATTGGAGTAATGGTAAAACAGTTCAATTACCGTTAATTCGTGAATCTGTAGGATTAGGAGATGCTTCTATAGCTGAAAAGATAGCTAATGGAGATACTAGTTATAATATTCATTCTAATGGAGTAAGTACTTATGATGCATTATTTACTTCAGATCAAAGATTCTATGATTACTATAAATTGTTCCCAAATAAAGAAAATGGAGAAGCAGATCGTTATAGTGTTCAAGGAGGTAGTTTAACTCTTAATACTCCAATTGTTATTTATAGTTGGAAGAAAGTAGTAGATGCTTTAATTAAAGAAGGTATTGTTACTGAAAATGAAGGTGTTTACTATATCAGTGATATGAATAAACTAATGGATTATATTCTTGAAGGTAAGAATTGGTCAGATATAGGACTTCCTGAGTTATATGGAAAAGTAAATATTGCTTCTACTGATCCAGTAACTAGTAGTCCAGGAGCCACTTATTATGGATTGTTACTAGCTATCTTAAGTGAAGGTCAAGTTACTGATGAAAATGTTCAAAAGAACTTACCTAAATTAAAACAATTCTATATTAAATCTGGTTATATGAATAATACACCAGCAGATTTATTTGACTTATACTTAAAAACAGGTATGGGTGGAAAACAAATGATAGTTGACTATGAAAAGAGTATTATTGATTTTGCTAATTCAAATCCAGAAGGATTTGCTCAAGTAAAAGATGAAATTATAGTACTATATCCAAGCCCAACTAGTTGGAATTCACATTGTTTTGCTTACTTTACTGATAAAGGTAAGAAATTATTTGAAGTGTTTGATGATAAAGAGATTCAGCAAATAGCTTGGGAAAGATATGGATTTAGAACAGGAATTACTGGAGGAAGTTATGATGTATCAAATATTGGTATTGGAGTTCCACAGACAATTTCAAGTACCGTATCTAGTTTAAAGATGGATAATTATAATAAACTAATTGAATATCTAAAAGGAGGTAATTAGATGGAAGGTTTAGAATTAAAATTAGAAAGTTCAAAAGTAGAAAAAGAGGTTGAAAGTTTAGTAACTAGTGAGGATAAAGTAACTGAAGAGAAAGTTGAGGAATCTTTAAACTATGATTTGCTTACTGATAAAGAAAAGAAAGCAATTGATGAATTTGTAGAAAAGATTGATGTTTTTGATGCTACTCAAGTACTTCAATTTGGTTCTGCATCTCAAGCTAAAATATCAGAATTCTCTGATTCAGTACTTGAAGATGTTAAAACTAAGAATACTGGTGAAGCAGGAGAATTACTTGCTCAATTAGTTGCTGAAATTAAAGCTTTTGATGGAGCAGTTAATAAAGATCCTAAAGGATTAGAAAAAGTATTCTATAATGCTAAAAAAGAATTAGAAAAGATTATTGCTAAATATAGTAAGATTGAAAAGAATATTGATAGTATTGAAAAAGGATTAGAAAAAGATAAGATTCAAATGT
>JAFRIS010000009.1 GCA_017432665.1 Bacilli bacterium | reverse complement strand
TTTTAATGATGTTCCATCATTTAGTTCTACAAAACTCATATTTTTTGATCTTCTTATAGTCCTTACCCAACCACAAACAACTACTTCTTTGCTTAAATAATCTTCATTTAATAATATCTCTTTTATATCTTCGTGTTTCATCTCAACCTCCTATTTTGACTGACCTTTAACATATTGGCATATCTTTTCCCAATCATCTTCATGTTTTATATTCCCAATAATCAATCGTCCTGAATCTGGATTCTCAGCTGTAATTATCTTTTCAAATTCAGGAATCCAGGCATTTCCAGAATTATCAATCAATATATAATTCTTTACTCTATCTCTATTCTTTTTAAACTCAATTTTTATCTCTGATTCACTGCATTCTTTCAATATATCTTCTTTAAACTTATCAAATTCTTTTTCAGAGATTTCAAATTTTTCTTTATTTATAAATCCATATTTACCAAGTGGCGCATATTGAAATAATTGCCATTTATAAGCTCCTATTTCTTTTATTATTTTTGCCATTTTTTTTGCATCTTTTACATTTCCTTTATGAACAACTGTATTGATACAAACTTTTACTTTATTATCATTTAGAATATTACAAATTGCTATTTGTTCTCCTAAAATATCTCTTCTTGTTGGTCTAAAGAGTCTTATAATTTCATTACTCGACCCATCGATAGGTATCCCTACGAAATTAACTAATTTTGATATCTTTTGAGCATCTACTTGCTCAATAACTTTTTTTCCAATACTTACATCTCGTAATAACGGAGTTCCAACAGTATCTATTGAAATAGAAAAGCCGATATCTTTTACTTTCTCTAACAAGTTAATAATATTATTTCTAGCTAGTGGATCTCCCCCACATAGAGTAACTTTTTTAATTCCGTAATCATATGCATATTTCAAAAACTTTTCTATAACTTTAGTTGATAATACTGCATTACATCTTTCTTCACGAGAATAACTATAACAACCTTTACAATATATAAAGCATCTATTACTAACAAAAATATTTAATCCCATATTCACACCACCTTTATTTTATTATGCTTATTTACTCAATCTCTTAGTTAAATCGTTGTCTTGTTTAACTAAATCAATCCTATTTATATATTCTTTTAATTTTTCGTTGTATTCTAGTACTTTTTGTAGTTCATTTTTTGGTTTAAAACCTTCTAAATATGATTTAACATCGAAGTCCAACAAATCTGGAGAAGTAGTTCCATTAACCGGGACTAACCAAAAATGAACATTTACAAATGGATCAGATTTTTCATTTGATAGAAGATGTGCATAATTAATATTTAATTCACTTCTCATTCCTTCCTTAATCTTTTTTAAAATAAAACTAAATCTTATAAATGTAATGTCATCTAATAAATCAAATGCTCGATATGTTTTATTTAATGCAAATATATAAAATCCTGGACAAGGATATTTTGGATCTGCTCTAACTATAATTCCATTATTTTCATATATCGGTTGATTTTGAAAAGGAACATATTCAGGATATAATTCCATAAAATCAGCTCGAGATATTTCTTCAGGAGCAATGTATGCCCTATAATTCTTTGTACCGCCATAAAAGTGTATATATCTACTATTACCCTTTATTGGTGGATAATCACTTTTTTTATCTACATCAATATAATGTAATGGTTTATAGATAATAGCTTTATCACTTAATTCTTCCCAATTAGAAATTCTATATACTCCAATAGCTTTTTCACTTTTGTTGTACCTAGTAGAATACAAAAATACAGGTATTTTTAATTTGTCATATACACTAATACAATTATTAATATTATCATCAATAAATACCTCTACTTTATATTTAGAACAGGCTTTGCCTTTGTCTTGACAATTAATTAATAATTCATCGTACGGTATTTTATTATCTTTCAACCATTTTTTTGTTAATTCTTCTACGTTTTTAATTTCTTTGTTATTTCTAGCAGTCATAATAATTATTTGATTACCACTATTTTGTATTTTCTTTAATACTTTAATAGTATTTTCATTTGGAACTGCTTCCATTATTACTTTTGGTAAGTATTCTTCTTTAAATTCTTTTTTATTTTTATCATTCCAACCAAAGGCTAACTTTTGATCTAATTCATTTGTGTTTATTTTATACTTTATACCTTCTATTTTATTATATTGCTTAGCATATTTTACAAAGACATCACTTGAATTTGTAATTGTATCATCTAAATCTATAGCTATCTTCATCTTATCACCCCTCTTTATTGTTAATAAAATCCTTTATTTTTCTCTTTGCTTTTGTTGTTTGAACTTTATCTAACCATTCTTCTCTTGGTCCATATGACATTATGTCTGTAATAATTCTTACTCTTTCTTTATTATGTAATATGTAATCAGGTTTCACTTGTTTGTCATTTACTATGGCTCCTACCATAGTATTACCAACATCAGAATGAATTTTATAAGCAAAATCTATTGCGGTAGCACCTTTAGGTAATTCTATTATGTCTCCTTTGGTTGTATAAACATAAATCTTATCAGCAAATAATTCTGATTTAACTTGCCAAACAAATTCTTGATTATCAGCAAAAACCTGATTTATTTCAATTAAACTATCAAAGAATTGATATTTACTTTTTAAATCTTCCTGCATAACATTTCTAGCATTCCCTTTTTCAATATCCCAATAAGCGGTTAATCCAAAAGAAGCTACATTATCCATATCAAATGTTCTTATTTGAGTCTGGACCAATCTATTTTCAGGACCAAACACAGTCGTATGTAAACTCCTATACATATTAGTTTTAGGATTACATATATAATCTTTAAATTTATCATTAATAGGATGATATTTACTATGAACAAGTCCTAATGTTTGATAACAATTAGCTATATCATCTACCATTATTTTTAAAGCTAATAAATCATGTATTTCATATAACTTATTTCCTTCGTTAAGCCTTTTATATATACCATAAATATTCTTTGTTCTAACCTTTATTTCATTAGGAATATTCCTATCATTTAATATCTTATTTATTGTATATAACATTTCTTGAAGAATCTCTTTATTGTCTACTTCTAGTTTATACTTAATATCTTCAATTCTTTTATATTTATCAGGATATAAGTATTGTAAAGATAAGTCTTCAAGTTCTGACTTAACTCTATAAGCTCCTATATAATAAGCTAATGGTACAAAGATATCCATTGTTTCCATAGCATTTTCTTTTTGTTTAAACTCTGTTTTATACTGTAACGTTCTCATATTATGAAGTCTATCTGCTAACTTAACAATTATTATTCTGACATCGGAAGTAATACCTATAATTATTTTTCTAGTATTAGCCAAATTTTGATCAGACTTTGAAGAAAAATTTAATTTACTTAATTTAGTGACACCATCAACTAAATTAGCAACTTCAGGATTAAATTCCTTGGCTATCTCTTCTTTTGTACAATCACAATCTTCTAGGACGTCATGCAAAAGGCCAGCACATAAAGTACTACCATCTGCATGCATTTCTGCTAGTATGTAAGCAACATTCAAAGGATGAATAATGTAAGGTTCACCACTTTGACGGTATTGTCCTTCATGCATAGCTTCAGCAAATTTATATGCTTTTGTTACATTTTCAATTTCTTCAGGATTATAATCTTCAACTATTTCAAGTAATTTATCTAAAGTCATAATATACCTCCTATCAAACAAAAAACGCGGCAATTTCATCAACTGAAATCAACGCGCCTAATTAACATTCTATTTAAAGGGACATAAAAGCACATCATATTCTTACAATATGAATCTATTTTATAAATATAATCAATTAATATAGTAAAATAACACATATACTTTCCCCCTCTGAAAATATATGTAGACTATT
Source organism: Bacilli bacterium (assembly GCA_017432665.1). Taxonomy (GTDB): domain Bacteria; phylum Bacillota_I; class Bacilli_A; order RF39; family UBA660; genus UBA3789. The sequence goes on along the minus strand of JAFRIS010000009.1, from coordinate 34,593 downwards.
TTACTACTTATTTTTATAAAATCAAGGGGTTTTTTTAATTTTTTTATTAAAAATTTCTTTTAGAGTACTTTCTGTTTCTATTTTCGGATAATATTCTTTGAACAATCCCTCTGTAACACCAGTAGTAGTTCTTCCTAAGCCTTCATAATATCTATCATTCTTCTTTTCATAATAACTAGTTCCTACAGTAGCATCAAAAATATAATATTTACCTTCATATTCAACATAATTCCACATATGATCATCAGATAATACCAAATATGAATTAATACCAATATTTTGAAATATTATTTGTGATGCTTTTGCAAATCCAGCACAAACAGATGATTTCTTAGTAAAGAAACTATATGCTGATTGATTAGAACCTAACACTGTAAATAATCTATCATAATTATGAGAAGCAACATAATCATAAACGTATAAAATCTTTTCTTGTTCATCCATATTCTTAGTATCTTTACGAATATTTTCCATTTCTCTTTCAATTCTACGAGCTCCTAAGTAAGCTTTAACCTTACTTAAATTTTCATAATTGTGATATGTAATAGTATTATTATCATAATAGAAGCCTTTTATTCCTAGGAAACTGATCAATTCTGGATGATCAAGATAAACCGCATAATACGCTTTATAAAATATATTTTTACAATCCTTATTACACTTAATTGCTATCTCTGGTTTATCTTCCATACTACCTTCCATAATTTGATTATAGATAAAATAATCCTCTTCAGATAATAATTTCTTTTTAAAGTATTCATCACTCATATATAAATCATTAACATAAGCAGCACTATCTTGATATTTAGGAGTAATTAACTTATTACCTTCAATAGGTCTTAAATAGAAATTGAAAGCAAACATAATAAATACTAAAACAAAATATAATACTATTCTTTTTGTTTTCATAGATAATCACCTACATAATAAAGTTTAGAATTAATTAATCGAATTCCTGGCATTAAAAAGGTATCATTCATAGTAGCCAAATCATTCGCAGCCTTATTACCCATAGCTTCAATTATAGAATCATAATCTTTCTTTTCTTTGAAATATGTATTATATTTTTGAACCATATTTTGTTCTACAAAAGAAGTTTTCTTAATAGAATCCATTTCAATAGAAATCATTCTTTTGTTAATTAGCCCTAAATACTCTATATATAAGACCATAATTACAAGTTCAAGATTAGATACATTATATAATTTAGCTTTCTCAGAAATAACCCAGTTATTTCCAATTAATAACTCTGTATATGCTTTTAGAAGATTATCTATAGAGGTAGTAGCTTGAACACCATAAAAGCTAGCAAACTTAGCATATTGTTCTAATGTCATCAAAGACTTAGCCTTCTTTATTGCACTTTTTTTAGTTCTAATATTAGATACTTTATCTAAGACAATAAAAAACATAATATAGCAAACTGTAAATATTCCAATAAATATTATAAATTCCTTTATTCTCATAAAACTACCTCATTTTAAATAATTATAGCACAAAAAAAGCACCCAAGTGCTTTTATTTATTGTGATTTACATATTCTTTAGCAACCTCTAGTACTTTATTATAATTTTCTTCTAATTTAGCAAAATTATCATTAACGAAAGCACTATCATTTTCTTTACTTTTTAATTCATGTTGATAAGCAATATCAGCTAAAGTCATAAATCCTAAGTATTTACAATCACTCTTCAATGAATGAACTAAAATAGCATATTCAGGCATATTGTTTTCTTCCTTATATCTTACAATATCAGCCCATTTTGTTTCTACTTCACTGACAAAGTCTGCGATAGTATCATTATACATTTGCATATCACCAAGCAATTCTAAGCCATGTTCTACATCTACCCCATTAGCTTCTAAATAACTACGGTCATAGACTCCTTCTGCAATTGGAGTAATTGCCTTATCATCTTCTGCGAATGGATCTTCAATAGGTGCTACTTCTACCGGAGGAACAGCTTTAATTTCTTCGGCTACAAGAGTTTCCACTACCGGTTCTGTACTAGTTTCCATACTATTATCTAAATTATTATTCATCTTTGCTTCCTCCTCACTAAATGTTCTATCTAGTTTTTCACCAAGCATTTCTTCAATATTCTCTTCTACTGGAATAATACTACTGTCTTTAGATTTTTCCTCACTATTAGAATCTTCAGTTTTTTCTTCAACTATTTCCGTAGATTTTGGTTCCTGTTGTTTTATTTCTTCAGTATTTATTTCTTCAGTAACACTTCTACCTAATATTTGATTAATAACTTGTACCAATTGTTCTTTATCTATTGGCTTAGCCAAATAATCATCAAATCCATCAGCTAAGTATTTTTCTCTCATTCCAGTAATAGCATTAGCTGTTAACGCAACAGTTGGAGTCTTAAAATCAGCTAATTCTTTTAATTGTTTTAAAGTTTCAGTACCACTTAACTTAGGCATCATATCATCTAATAAAATTAAATCAAATTGTTCACCTGCTTTAATTTTATCAATACACTCAAAACCACTTTCACAGGAAGTTATTTTATTAGCTCCATATCTTTCTAACAATTTAGTTGCAACTTTTAAATTTAAAGGAGTATCATCAACTAATAATATCTTAACATCCTTTAATTCAAGAGTAGTTTTAGTTTTCTTCTTCTCTTGAACTTGAACAGTTTCAATTTTTTGATTTAAAACAACCGTAAACTTAGAACCTTCCCCATATACAGTATGAAGAATAATTCTACCACCCATTAACTCAGTTAACTGCTTAGTAATTGCTAATCCAAGTCCAGTACCTTCAATAGTAGTGTTACGGTCTTCTTCTAATCTTTGGAATTGAGTAAATAATTGATCAACATTTTCTCTTTTAATTCCTCGACCGGAGTCTTCTACTGAAATAATTAATTTACAAACATTATCAGTATTAATACAATTTACTTCGTAACGAACATATCCTTTTTCTGTATATTTGCAAGCATTACTTAGTAAGTTAGTAACAATCTTCTTTAAATTGGCATGATCTCCATATAAAGTTCCTGGTAAATCCGGAGCAATACTATATGAGAAATCTAATCCTTTTTCTTTCATTTTAGGTGTAATTAACTTAGCCAATTCATCAAATGTTTCATGAGCATTATATGGTGAACTAACAATCTCTATTTTACCAGCCTCAATCTTAGAAATATCTAAAATACCATTAACTATCTCTAATAATGTCTCGGAGGCATTAACTATATCATTAGCATTTTCTTGAGCTTCATTTAAATCCTTAGCTTCTAGTATTTCACCACTAAATCCTACTATGGCATTTAATGGTGTACGAATCTCATGTGACATACTACTTAAGAACTCTGTTTTAGCTCGATTAGCTTTATCAGCTTGTTCACGAGCTACTTCTAAAGCTTTAGCCATCTTCATATCAGGATTTTCTATAGTAAACAACATAATTAAATTAACATAAGCTAATACCATAGAAATAATAACAATTGTCTTATCAACTTGATTTAAAACAAAAACTAGACCAAAGAATAGAATAAGCACATATAATGGTGTTAACTTTCTAGTAATAGCTTTTTTAAAGTTTATAATTAAACAAATAATGATAGCTATAAAATATAAAGCGCATCCTACCAGTGTACTTGTTAAAGCCATGCCATCACTGTACATGGCATTTCCTTCAATATGAACATCTACATTCATAAACAATAATAAAATCATTAATATAATATCTAAGACAGTAGTAAGATAAAAGAAAAACATATATAATTTTACCTTTTGATCTTTGTCCTCTTTTGAAGTTACATAATAGACATACAAGAAAAAATTGCTTGAAAACAGAATATACATTGCATAATCAACTTTGTTTAAAAACTTCATTAGCGCAATACTCTCACTATGAAATAGTGCTAGACTGATAATAATGACCATCAAAATACAATCAACTAGACTATAAATTAATACACGAGAAAATATGGCAGTTTCCTTATTTTTTGCTCTTTCTTTCGAAAAAAATACAACAGTACAAATAATTACAGTAATCAATGCACATACCGGTATATATAAATTATAAACTCCGTCCATAATTGCTACACTCCCTATTCTGTTTCATTATAGCACATAAAAATATTATTTGCATTTTTTTCATAAAAAAAGAGTTAAAGAAATTATTTGTACAATACTTTTTTTAACTCAAAACTTTTTTCAGTAATACCTGGTTTTAAATTACCGTTATCATCAAGTGTATACTCATTTTCTTTCTTTTCATTTTCTAAAAATAATAAATACTCTTGTTCTCTTTGAGAATCATAGGTAAAACCAAATGCTTTAAACTTCTTTAAATATGTATGATTAATATATATATAAGGATCAACATCGCTTAATTTTTCCCTATTGATATCATAATCTTGCCAAATTTGATTTCTTATCCCCATCATACTTTCTTTAATTATACAAATCTGACTTATCAAATCAATATCATAATCTATCATAATAGGTTTACCAAATCTTATCAAACACTTTTTATATAGATCACTTTCTGTTTTTATAATTTCATCTTTTTCAATGTATTCTACTACTGTTGGTATGACCGGTACTTGAGTAATAGCTGATATTGATGCTACACCTTTTCTAATATTATGCATTAAGAGTGTTGGATGAAGATTCCATGTACTTTCTCCAAAAATAACACCATCATTCCCTTCAAGTATTTTTCTAGACATTCTTAATATTGAATTCTGTCTTTCATCTTTGTTCCTTCTGTCTAATAGAGTTGCATTTGAAATGTTAAATATTTCAGTTGTGATAGGATTCAAACAATCAGTTGCGACCATAACACTACCTTTTCTTTGTAACTGAGAAAGTATTTCATAAGCAGTAAAAATATCATGAGAATTACTATGATTAAATAAGAATAAAACATTAGAATCAACAGGTATATTTTCAACACCCTCTAATTCCAACTTATATCCTCTAAAAAATGGATAAATATTTTTTATTAAACCTTGTCCAACATGTAATTGTTTATCTTTTAAAAGCAAACACTTTTCACGTAATTTTTTATAATAATCTTTCTTATCAGAAAGAGATAAATTTTCTAAATCACTATCCATTAATATTTCCATATTAATCCCCCATTTAAATTGGCATATATAATACCACTTATAGTATTATTTTTCAAGTTATTTTAATGATATCTAATTAACAATTTCTTGTCAAACAACTTAACATTTCTTTTACATTAAAACTACAAATAGTAATAATATTAAAAGACCTTAATCTTTTAAAGAATAACCTAGTAATTCTAATCCTTCTATGGTAAAAGGGGTTAATTCTTTTTTAGATAGGTCTTTTATTTTGTAATAATTACATCCATTAGAATCTATTCCATCAGGATCTTCTTTTACTTTATCTTCTTTAACTTCAACCTTATAAAGTATACCTATATGATGTAGACTTTCCACTATATTTTTTGTCATTTGCCATTTAAATGTTCTTGAGGTAACAGTTAATAACTCTTGATTAATTACTGTAACTTCTGCTTCTTCTAATAATTCTCTTTTTAATCCTTCTACTGGAGTTTCATTATGTTCTATACCACCACCAGGAATATCTAATAATCCCGTATAGCCTCCTCTGGCTTTTTTTATTAGAGCTACTTCATCATTTTTAATGATAAATCCATATGCTCCTACATGGATACTTTTAACTTCTTTCATAATTACCTCCTCTTAAAATAATACCACAAAAAAGTAATCTAATACTATTATTAGATTACTATTCTGCTGCCAATTCCAATTTTAATTCTGATAAACTCTTTTCCTGTAATCTTGGATGGTTATGTCGTTCTAATGTTCTTACTCTTACTTTATTTTGTGTAATATTATGTGTTCTTTGTAATTCTAAATCAAAATCACTAAATCCATCCATCTTATCTTTTAATAATTTAGCTGGAGCAATAATTTTCATAATCTCAATATCTTTTTGTCTTGCTTCGTTTATTCTTATTTCAAGATCAGTTATTCTTTTTATCATGTCGAATTTTAATTCTATAGAATTATCTGCTCCTAAATTAATAACATTTTTATCTTGATTAGCAATATTAATGGCTCTTACAGTATATTCTTCAAGAATTTCTGATGCTTCTGTTATAAAAGCCATTTTATCGTTGTAATTAAGCAAACCAGCTCTACTGACTAACACATCTAAGTCATGCATAACACTATCTTTTAAATTTAATAATTCTATTTTCACACTATTGTCTGCGTTATCATCTTCTGGAACTTCTTCACCATTAGCAATAACCACTTTGCTTAACCCTTCAATTCTAGAATTAAGAGTAGCTAATTTTGTATTAATAATATTATTTTCATTATATTTTTCTTTTATTGTTCCAGCAGCTTTTTCAACATAATCAGATACGCCCCAGTATGATGTTTTATCGTGAACAATATCATCCGTAATCAGTAAAACAATAAAAGCACTAAAGATTCCTGCTGGTACAGCAAATAAAGTTTCTATAAGCATCTCATCATTCATTGAAGTAATAATAGCTAATCCAGCACTAAAAGCGGAAATTAAAGGAGTTCCTACTAATCCGGCAAGTCTGGAAGCTTTACTCTTAATCACTTTATTATTAGCTTTTTTAGTATCTTCTAAATACTCTGAATAGACTTTAGCTTCAGCAAGAGTTGGTAATTCATGTCTTTGACGTGTTTTTAAAATTATTGCATTTACTTCTTGTTCTCTTTTAATCTTTAAATTCTCTTTTTCTTCATTAGTCATACTCATTAGATACAAATCATGTAATTTAGAGATAACATCATTGTTTTTACCAAAAACATAACCTTCCATTGCTTCTTTTTTTATATCTAATACATGCGCTATTGTTTGTGTGTAATACTTATCCTCTTCTATTATCAAATAAAACTTATTATCTTCTTTATCATATTTAATAGCTGCTCTTTCATTAGGTTTGTTTTTAATAATTTTCTTTTCAATATCTTTAATAAATTTTTCAAAAGATAATTCCTTTTCTGTAACCATTAGATTATAATAAACAGTACCTACTTCAGTAATACAAATACTACAACCAAATTTATCGGCACCTAATTCTTTTAATAATTCTTTTTCTTTTGAACTATATCTATCTCTTTCATCCCAATACATATTAATACCCCCTAATTATATTTATATATACCATTCTCTACGGCATTTAAAAGCTTTATTGAATTCACTCTTACTAGTTGTCGTTTCTCCAGAAATATACTCTTCAATATCATAGCAATATAAATAATCAACATCAATCGTTAAATCTCCTAGTTTTTGAACACGATTTCTAATCATTTTTACTGGCTTTAAAACCAATATGTTGTCTTTAAAATTCTCACTTATGTCAGTTAAAATATTATTAATATCATCAACTAAGCAATAATTAGCAATCTGAATATTATCATTATTACTATTTATAGTAATATCAGACCCTTCAATATAACTACTTATTAAATTAATAATAAATTTCTTACTATAACAGTTTTCTATGTTACTTCTGATTCTATAAAATAGTGTTATTTTTCTAATTTCTTCACGTAGCCCAATCATTTCGCTTAAATTATCAGAATTATGTAAATTTTCATAAGTTTCTATTAAGTCATTAAATTCTTCATCTGTTAAGTATTTCTTCATTTCATGAGATAAACTCTGAAACCCATTATCATAATAACAATCATATAAGTTGTCAGAACCAATCGCTTTAATTATTCTTCCTAAAACATGATCATGCTCTATGTAAATATCCATTCCAGTAACAATACTTCTAATTTTAGTAATAAGAGCTTTATTTAATCTATTATCATTCTCTGGAAGACTATTATCCATACTTCTTAAATTTTCAATCATATCTCGTTTATAAGAATCTGTTTCTTTGTCTAATAACAATTTATTCTCCATAGATGTTAATAAGAAATCATTTATTTCCTCAGATACTTTTTTACACTTTTTATCCAATTTATTCTTCACACTTTTGGTTTGTAATTTACTAATTATTTCATTATTTGAAGCATTCTGAATAGTTAAAATATAATCTGAATTAGAAAATAGTTGTTCAATTTCCTCAAGAGTATTGTATTTTTTTAATTCATCAATTAATCCTTTTAAATTAGATGTTAAATACAACTCTTCCATTTTTTCTTGACCAATAATGCTTTCTAGGAAAAAAGCTAGTATTACTTGATCATGGTATGCAAAGTCATCATATTCATCATGGAAATATCTATGATTCATAAGCTCAGTATAACCTTCATTAATAGCTCTACCAATTCTTCCATACCTAAATCCTGTAGAATAGTTATCACTATTAGTACTAGCCATATGAAACAACTCATGATATACAGCGCTTTCATTTATCAATGAAATTTTATTGTTCAATATACTATATTGACCTACTGTATTATCCAATTTCATTCTTTTACCTTTAAACTTATTTGGCTTAGCCACTTCTATGTTACTTATGTTTTTATAATAGTTTTGAAGTGTTTTTTCACTAAAATTATTCTCTAAAAAGTTATTAAAACTTTTTATATCTTCATAAAATTTATTTTCAGATAATTTTTCTATGTCAACATCAGATATTTCAGTTGTCATACATTTTGGTACTTCTATTTTAGAAATATCACTTTCTTGTGGTAAATAGTTACCCATAATTAATTGATAATCTTTCTTTATTTTTTTTCTACTACAAAAAAGTACAAAAGAGAAAAATCCACTACTAGAAATTATAGCTATATCTTTCAGAGCATCAGCAACATCAATTATATTAACCATTGTTGATCACTCTTTCTTTTAGAATTCTATCTATTTCTTGCCATTCTTCTTCTGTTTCTATTGGATATAGTTTACCCGGCTCTTTTGGATTGTAAATAGACGCAGATATTTGTAATTTATCATTCTTTACTTGATTATCAGTATAAATGACATAATACTTATTTGTCTTAGTCCATTTAAAATTAGCAAGCACTTCATATTCATAAACTTTGCCACTAATATCTGTTATTTTTATATTATTGTTTTTCATGTCAACCTACCCCTTTTTGACGTGCTAATTATAGCATAAAATTGTTAAAAAGTCAAGAAAAGAAGCTATTCAGCTTCTCTTAATTCTTCTAATTTATCATTGAATTCTTTAGGTGCTTCTACAGTGTATGCTAACTCTTTTCCTGTTCTCGGATGTTTGAACTTAATTGAATATGAATGTAACATTTGACCAAACTCCGTACTCTTTTTCTTATTATATGCTGGATCATTAGTAACAGGATATCCTATATAAGCTAAATGTACTCTTATTTGATGAGTTCTTCCTGTCTCTAAGATACATTCAATTAAAGTATTATTATTAAATCTTTCTAATACTTTAAAATGAGTAACTGCTTCTTTAGCATTTTGATCAGTAACAGCCATCTTCTGTCTATCATTAATATCTCTTCCTACAGGAGCATCTATAGTTCCAGTGTCATGTTTAATTAAACCATCAACAATAGCTAAATACTTTCTTTCTACTTCTTTTTTTGAAATCATATTAGACAGTTTATCTAACATTTCATCATTCTTAGCTACTATCATTAAACCACTAGTATCTTTATCTAATCTATGAACAATTCCTGGTCTTAAATTTGTAGTAGAATCTTTCTTCAAATAGTAAAGTAAAGCATTTACTAAAGTTCCAGTATAATGCCCTGGTGCTGGATGTACTACCATACCACTAGGTTTATTAATAATTAATAAATCATTATCTTCATAGATAATATCTAATTTAATATCTTCTGGTTCAACATTAATTTCATAGTTTAAATCATCATTTACTTCTATTTCATCATCTAACTTTACACTATAAGAACTATTTATTTCTTTTCCATTTACTAAAACTAATCCTTCTTTTATTAGTTTTTGTACTTTACTACGAGATAAATCTAATTCTTCAGCTAAATAACTATCTATTCTTAAACCAACTTTATCTTTTACAGTCATATAGTACCTCCAATCCGTATTTATTATATCATACTTTATAATATTATGTTATAATCATCTTAGGAGATGATATTATGGCTTATGTTGAAGTTCTTGGATTAAATGCTGGGCAAAGAGTTACTGATGCGATTGATGACTATTTAAATCTACATATGCAAGGATTAACTTGGACTTATACTACTGTTGACGCTAATGGACGAGCTTACCCAATTGGTTACTTTGATGATAAAAATATTGAATTATTTAGGCTTGGAGTTACTACTGTTGATAATATTAGTTTTTTAGTAAACAGAGGTTTTGAAGAACTAGGTGATGAAATTAAGATTCATACTAATCATTTTATTGATCAATTGTTTGAAAATTATGATGAAAAAGAAAGAATTCCAAGTATTTTAAAAGCTTTTTCTAAGATTGTTGAAGCTGGCGGGCACAAATTTTTAGATCAAGAACAGTGGGATTCAGTCCAAGAACGAGCAGACAAAAAAAAAGAAGGAAACAGTAAATAAAAAAAGAATTCAAATTGAATTCTTTTTTTTAATCACCAATTTCAATATATTTTTTAGCAGATTTCTTTTCTTCTGGTTTTGCTTTAGGTACTTCTAGATTTAAAATACCATTCTTGAAACTAGCAGTAATTTCTTCTTCTTTAATATCTTCTCCTACATAGAAACTACGACTACATTCACCCATAAATCTCTCACGTCTTACGAATTTACCTTTTTCTTTGTCTTCTTTTTCATGAGAAGTCTTTGCATTAATAGTTAAATATCCATCTGTGATATCTACTTTAATATCTTCTTTTTTATATCCTGGAAGATCGATATCTAGGATATAACTATCCTCTGTTTCCTTTATATCAGTTTTCATTAGATTATTTTTTTCACTTTTGAAAAAATCATCTCTAAAAAAGTCATCACCAAATAAATCGAAATCTCTTCTTGGCATTAACATCATATATATCAACTTCCTTTCTTATTACAATTTAATATTAACACTATTTTTAGCACTTGTCAAGTATAAGTGCTAAAAATATAAATTTTGTCTAAAAAAAGATGTCTACTGACATCTATTCTTTTATATATACTTTTACTCCTTCTTCTTTTAAATTATCAGTATCTTCTTGATTAAGATATTTACTCGGTCCTTCAATAGTTAATGAATCTAAATGTTCTAAATCATCATAATCTATATCAGTATTTTTACCAATACCAATTACTAAATTATGAACATTAGTCAAATCTTCTAAGTAGTCATCATCAATAGCCATTGGTGTTTTTTCACTACCTAATATTAAATTATTAATACTTTTAATATTTTTTAAAAAACCATATCTTTTACTATTAAACTCTCCTATTTCAGGATCCATAGTAATTGCTACTGAAGTAAGTTTTCCTAATTTACTTAAATCAATATTATTTAAACTATCACCAGTACTATGATCATCTAAATGAAGAAATTCTAAGTTAGTTAAATCATTAATAAAACTATAATCAAAATCATCATCAACCCTAATAATTAGACAGTCAATATGTTTTAAATCATCAGAAGTATAAACACTATCATCGACTTTTCGATAATCATCAAAAGTAACTAATAATGCTTTATCTTCTAAATCAATAGTCTTATCATTAAATTCTTCTTCTATTTCGTCAGTTGTAATATTTTCAGGATGAATCTCTACTTCTTTCTTTAATCCACAGGCAGTTAATAAGCAAGTACTAATAAATATCGTTCCTACCCCAGTAGTTATTCTTTTCATCTTACTCTTTTCCATATTACAACCTCCAATATTACTTATGAGCTTTTATATACGCATATTTTTTTTCTGGCTCAAAAGAAGAAATATGTTTATTTGCAAATTTGTCAACTAATTCAAAATTGTAATCATACTCTGGTTCTACTATGTCTGTACCTTTAAAGTCAGCACTTAATTTATCTCTCTTAAAATTTAGATAATTCATACTTTCTTCATATCTATCTAATAAGAAATTAAGTAGTTTGTTTAATTCAAGAAAATTACTTCTAGTCGCAACATTTCTAATTTTTTCATAGTATTCTAAATTATGAACTAACAAATCACTAGCTTCAGTAAGTATTGCATTATCAAATTCATAGAAAACTGTATCTTCTTTTACAAAGAATATTGGGAATAAATTTCTAATTTCGCCAATTTTTTTCCAATGATTATTCTCAGAAATTTGTTTAAAAGCATCTTCCCAATGTCTTTCTACATTATCGATAACTCTACCCAAATAAGCATAAAACTCCTCGTAATCATCAATAGAGTTTTCTCCTACTTCATAATTATTATATTCTTCTTCGAGTTTTTCTATTGTTTTCACAAAAACCACACCTCAATTTCGTATGGCTTCATATTATAACACAAAAAGAAGAAAAATGCACGCTTTTTTTACTTTTTCTTCTTCTTAGTAGTAGTAGCATCATCAACAGCTTTAATAATAGTATCTAGTGTTTTTTGCTTTTTCTTATCTTTTGTCTTCTTCTTAGCCTTTTCTAAGAAATCTTCAACCATATCCCCTGCTTGTTCTACCTTTTTCTTATCCTTAAGTAATTCTTTAGCTTGTTTCTCTAAGTCTTTTAAAGCTTTTCCCATAGTAAACCTCCTAAACAAATTATAGCACATTGTTTTTATTAAGAAAATATGTTAACTTATTAGTAATAAAGGAGTTTGCTATGAAGAGATTATTATTAGGATTATTATTAATAATAGTATCAGGTTCTTGTATTTATTCATTCATGATAAAAAATAATACTAAAGAACAAAATACTAAAATTAAAAATAATATCAAAGAAATAACTAAAAAGATGGATAAGTTAAACAAAGACAATGACACTTATACTAAAGAGATAGATAATTTAAAGAAAAAGAATGAAAATAAAAACCAGGAATTACAAATATGGGAAAAAGCAAAAGAAAAGCTAAAAAAAGCCCTATAATTATTCTTATCTATCTAATAATTCTAGGTATAGGTTGTTTCCTAACTATTAATAATTATCTTCAAATAAAAAAGTATCAGAAAGATACTATTACTCAAAAAGAAAAATATAATAAAATTAAAAACGACTATCATAACGTTTTAAAAACTAATCAGGAATTTAGTACTGAATTAAATAAATTAGAACATATTGATCAAACTATTGAAAATACTAAAAAAGAAGTATTTGATTTAGCTAAAAAAGTTGAGACTACTATTCAAGAAGGAAATGGTAAAGTGAAAATAGCTTATCTTACTTTTGACGATGGTCCTTATTATTTAACTAATGATGTTTTAAATACCTTAAATGAAAAGCAAGTAAAAGCCACTTTCTTTACTATAGGTCTTGGAAAAGATTCTTGCATTGATAATCGTAAAGAAGATTGTACAACTATTTATAAAAAGATAACTGATAATAATCATACTATAGCTAATCATACTTATTCTCATGCCATATTTGCTGGTTTATATAGTAGTGTTGATAACTTTATTGCTGATGTTCAAAAACAAGAAACATTGATCTATAACAAAACTAACATAAAAACTAATATTATGAGATTTCCTGGTGGTAGTAGTACTGCTAAAAATTTAAAAGAACCTATTATTACTAAGTTAAGAGAAAAAGGATATGGTTGGGTTGATTGGACTGCACAAGATGGTGATGGTGGTGGATTAAAGACTAAAGAACAGGCTTGGAATACTTTTACTAAATCAATTGACAAAGACATAGAAGTAGTACTATTCCATGACTATAATCATATAACTTACTCTATTTTACCTGATGTAATAAAATATTTAGAAGATAATAACTATATCTTATTACCTTTATTCTATGACAGTGTTATGGTTAACAAGTAAAAAAGAGCTCAAAGCTCTTTTTTAATACAATCCCCATTCAGCTAGTTTTTCAAAACCACCTATTTTATCAATATAGTCTCTAGCATAATCAACTATTTCACTATATGGTTTCCCATCTATGAATTCATCACCAATAGCACAGTATAGTTTTACTTCTTTTCCTGTTTCTTGTGCCTTATTAAAAACATAGATATTAATACTGACATCCGCTTTAGATAAATCCTTGCCATGAAGACCACCACCAGTAACAGATTCAGCCATATCAGAACCTAGTTTTCTATTAGTTGCTCCACTATCAGTATTAATACCACCTATCCAATCACCTAAAGGATTAATAATAGCCTCTGGATACATTTCTTTTAGTTTGTCTGTAGGAGAATTACTTTGGCAAATAATTAGCTTATCATTAGATAAAATATATTTACCATCATGTGGATATTTTTTATAAATAGTTCTAGCTATTTCAGATAATTTTTTATCATATTCTTTTAATGGTACACCTTTAAAAATACCATTATCTCCACAACGTATTTTATCTTTTTGGTTACTAGCTAAATATTTATCTTGTTTAACTACCAATAAATCTACTTCTACATCTCCCACAATGCGTTCTACAATACTTTCAATTTCTTTTTTCTTAAAAGACTCACTTGTCTCAATAATAATATGACAATGACCATGCCCTAATAATACTTCTACTGCTATTTTAGGGTTTTTATTTTTTTTATAAGCCAAATCAACTATTGCACCTGCAATACGATCAGCTAATTTGTCAGGATGACTTGGATTAACTTTCTCTATCATTCTTATTCTCCTTTCAATTGTTTTCTAACTTTAGTATAAAAATGTTTTGCTTGATGAATTATGGGGGTTTTCATTAATAAGGAAAACTCTTCATCGCTTAATTCATCTAACCACTTAATTACTTCTTCTGGCTTACTATTCCCAAATGGGAGTATCATTACATCATCATGTGGAGTATTAACTACATCATAAAGTCTATAAAGCATTACTTCTACATCTTTATCCATACTATCTCCTTTCTACACCTTGCTAGATACAAAAAAAGAACCCAAGATAACTTGCGTTCTTAAAGTTATCTTATAGATCTAGCTTTACCACCTAATTTAATAGGTTGGTGTGACTTCATAGGGCTAGTCCCTCCATCACTCTTTATAAGATGTAAATTCATTATAACATGCTTTTTATTAATATCAAGTACTAATTCAAATTATCACTAACAATTAGTAAATATGCTTCATATGGAAAAGCTAATTCATAACCCACATAATCATAAATTAATATTAAATACTTACATTTTTCTAAATTATTAGTAGCTTTTTTCATATTTGCTTCATATTCTTTTAATTTGATAATATCACTATTAGTAGCATTATCCAGTCTAGTATAATCAAGAACATATGACTTATATTTTTGATCAATTTTCTTATCTAAATCATTTTCATAAAAGTAACTGTTTTCATGAGTTAATAATTCCTCTTTAGATTTTATATTATAATCCTTTATTCTTTCTATAAGTTCTTCACAAACATTAGAATTATTCTTACTTTTATGTTTTTCTATTTCTTCAATCAATTCTATCATATTTTAATACTTCCTTTTTTTAGTTTCTTTTGAATATAAGTCGTATTTGTCTTTTAAATAGTCATCTGATTCAGAATCTTTTTTATCAATCGATTCAGCATCATTAATAATATCATTATTACTATCAGCCACATAATCATTCATATCATGGCTTTTATTATTAATAATATTTTCAGGTAAGTCAACATCAATTCCTAAACTCTTTCCTAAACCTATAATTAGGAAAGTAGCCCTTATAATATTTTTATTATCAAAGTAATATTTTTGATCATTTTCACAATTATAAAGTCTATGCATAAGATTACAAATATCATCAACAACCAACATAACTTTATAGTCATCCTTTTTAGGACTTTCTTCTATGGCAGCCAACAATTTTTTATATTCGATAGTTAATTTTCTTAAATAAGATTTTTCATTATAGTATTTCTTTATAAATGCATACTGCATATAGTGATCACCATGAATATTTATATATGATCGTGGTCTTAAATTATTATTTTTAACATTATCGTTATTGATACGATCCATTTCATCAAATTTATATTTGTTAATTACTTTTGTCTTTAAGCATTGAGAAAAACTTAAATTATTTTCTTTCATTAAATATAATACTTCCACCAAATCTGTTTGATATCCCATCACTGCTTGCAATGATACTAAAAGTATAGCTGCTTTAACATATTTTTCTTCTTTAAAATATTCTTCAATTTTATCAAGATTCTTTTTAACTAATTGCAATTCAGAATTACTAAAATAAAGTTCGTTTGATTGCATATCCATAATAAAGTTAAATGCTTTTCCAATTTCAACTTTTAACCTTTCAATCTCTTTTGAATTTCTATCTCCGTTAATAATGTAAAGATTCTTAAAGTAATTATTGACATACTTCTTTTTGCCATCAGCATTATCATAACCTTCCATAAATAGAGCATTACTATTATTAACTGAAGACATATATTCTTCAACTGTCACATCCATATTAAGTCCTTTTGCAGTTTTACTTAATTTAGAATGAATCGTCCATCCACTAAGAAAATGACCTAAATACTTATCCATTTTGCTTGGCTTTTTCGGACCATTATCAGGATCATTTGAATCAGTCATAGTATCTGTTTTACCTTCAGAAATAGCAGAAATTAAACTTGCTTCTTGTTTCATAGAATCTCTAAAATATCCTTCTCCATCAGTTCCTACAACAACAGGTATCCCTTCTACAACATATTTATCATAAGGTATTTCATCTAGCGTTTTCATATTACCCAATTTAGTATTTGAACTTGTACATAGTTCAACTATAACTCCAAAATGTCTTAACATTTCATAGTATTCTTTAGTTTCTTTAAAATGAAGTCCATGTCCAACTCTTATTTCTAATCTATCTTTTAAGCAAAAATTATCTTTTAAATCTTTTAGTATTTCTATTTCTACTTCTAACTCCTCTTCAGAAAGACTTTGTCTTTCAACTTCAGTAATAATTCTATATTTTATGGAATCTTTCTCTAAAACTTTTAATTCTTCAGTAATAATTGCATCGACAATATCATCTTCAGAAATATCACCACTCTCAAATTTTGAAATAATAGTGTTGTTAAGTTTAGACATGATATCAGTACCAAGAATATCTTCAAGTTGTTTTTCAATTTGACTTAATTCTTTAGCTATCTTTTGAACTTTTTTACTCTCGGGATTTTTTGCACTATTTAGTTTTTTCTTCTGTTTTATCCATCTCTTTAAACTATCAATATTACTTTTGTTCACCAAAAATTCATATTTTTTATGGTTTCTATACAATGCTTCTATATCCTCTATACCGTTATTTTTATAATCGTTAAGTATAGAATATATTTCTGCATATTCATTCCTTATCGCATCTTCTATTTGTTTAAGAATCTCTAAAGTTAAATTAGGATTGCCTTCTTCATAATATATTTCACCGGCATGTAGACGTAATACTGGTTTCTTTTCTGAATCTATTGAACCTTCTAACATTCCTGTAATAGCATATTCTAATTTTGTGCGTAAAGTATTACACTTTTTACCGCTATCTATAAAATCTTCGGGATCTCTAATTCTATCTTCCATTCCCATCAAATCAAAACCGGCTATTTTATCTTTATGCTTATCATCACTAAGCATTTCTGATAAAACCTTACATGCTCCTATTAGAGCACTACCTTCACTATCCTTACGATGTTGACTTATTAAGAACTTAAAATCAATACCTTCAACACCAGGAAATCCTTCAATCATTTTCTTTATTCGTTCTATATTTGAATAACTGAATTCAACATATTTGACACCATAATCTCTTAAGACTTCCAAACTTTTAGCAAATAAGTCTTTATAAGTCTCTATCAATACAACTTCTCTTTTTTCTTGAACTAATTTCTTTTTTCTTGCAAGATTACTTTCTAATTCCTTTTTAATAGCTTCTAAATCACGATTTTCTAATTCTTTAATCTCATCATTTAGTTTTTCTAATGCCTTTTTACGACTGTCTTCATTTTCAATCTGTTCACGTATTTCTTTTATCCTGATTAAACCAACATATTCTTTATTATAATCTTCTTCTAAACTTTTAATCGTCTTTTCTATTGCTTCAATTTCTTCATTTAATGTTCTTATTTCATCAATGCCTTCTTGTTGACTATTATCTTTAGCGCTACAACAAGCTAACGATATTAGTGCAGAACGCATTGGAAAACAACTTTCAAAATACTCAAAATCAGTATTAGTATCAATTGGTGCGGATAATTGATCAAGAATTTTTGGTTCTTTTTTCGCTTCTTCAATACTAATTGCTTTACAATTATATTTTTTCTCTATTTGAGCAACCGTTAATTTTATATAATCATCTTCTGGAATAATTGCTATAGCTTTTGCTGGTCCTTTAATACAAAAAATTGATTTTACACCTTGAGATTCCAAAAAATCTAATAATTGTTCAGCACTCAAAACTTGAATAAAATGAGTGTGAAGTTCTCTTTCAGTATCTATGCTTGGAAGAATTCCTCTTTTTCTTTTCCTTTGCTCATCAAATATTTCAGTATTTCTAGCATAGTTAGCATTAGTACCATTATCTAAGTATTCATTAGTCACTTCTAATGTCGTTATAAAATCTAATGGATTAATTAACCACTTGAACTCACCTGTATCTTTATCAAACTTAAGTATCTCTACCCAATTTATTCCACTTTTTAAACGTATAATGCCTTCTTTTTCATCATAAAACATAATCCCATTAGGGATATTATGTAATTTAATACTTTCTTTTCTTGGAATACTGTATTGCTCAATATTTTCAACACTATTATCTGATTCTAATTCATAATCAATGTATAAATACTCGTTAATATTAATTCTTGGCATATACATCACCCTCTATAATAAATTATAACATAAAAAAAGCAATTTGCTAGAAATTGCCTTTTTATGTTTACTTTTGTTTTACAAATTGCTTAACATCAGATTTTTCTTTTGTCTTAAACTTAGCACTTACGTTTATATCAAATGGTTCACCGGAAAGAATAGCTCTTTTAAATTGTTCAAAAGAACGAGGAGCATCTACTATAAAACCTTCTTCTTTAGAACCTGAAATAAATTTGTTATATTTAAGGACACCTTGAGAATGATAGATGTTTCTATCATAATCATAATCATTAGCTTTTTCACCATCTAATAAGCAAGTGATAGGACCAGTATAGTAACGAACTACATTTTTAACTGGTTTAGATTTAGCAGTGATTTGTCCATTTTCATCAAGTTCACTAGTTTCATAAATTAATCCAAGCATTACTTCCATGTTAACAGTATCAAAGTCATTACCATCTATACTTTTCTCAATAGCTGAACATAAAGTAGATGTGACACCATAATAGCTATCGCTATAATCAGCCCATCTAATATCTTTTTCAAGATTATAATCATCTTTACGTGTGATACCATTATTGAAAAAACTTACATAATTAAAACCTTGATTGTCTTTCATTTCTTGTAAATTATCTAATAATCTTTTACTCAACTCTAACCCTCCTTTATAGTTTAGTCTGATAGGCCTCTCAAACTTAGATTTGTATTATAAAGGAAAATGTGATATAATCAAAATACTTTTTTTTCATGGCACATATAACCAGTGGTTATATAAGGGGGGGTTATTATGAAAACAAATTTAGAATTATATAAAACATTTTATTATGTAGCAAAAAATCAAAGTATCACAGGAGCTGCGAATGAGTTGATGATAAGTCAGCCAGCAGTATCTAAAGCAATTAAAGTATTAGAAAGAGATTTAAATACTACTCTACTAAACAGAAATAAACACGGAGTATCTCTAAATAATGCCGGGGAATTACTATATAATAAAATAAAAAGAGCTATGGAGCTAATTACTTCTGCTGAAGAAGATTTAACTAGTTTAAATAATATGGAATATGGAACTATTAATATAGGAGCGGGTAATACTATTATGCAAAGATTCTTAATGCCCTATATTAAAAAATTTCATGAGAAATATCCAAATATAAACGTTATTGTTCATACAGTAGTAACACCAGAATTAATTAAAAGAGCACAAGTAGGATTAGTTGATATAGTATTTACTCATCTACCTAATGATGTTCCAGACAATTTTAATATTATTAATGTAAAAAAGCTACACGATATTTTAGTAGTTAATAAAGATAGTGAATATAAAGACAAAATTATTAATAAAAAAGATTTAAGAAATTTACCATTAATATTATTACCATTTGATGCGAGTAACAGAAAAAACTTTAATAAGTTTTGTGCTACAAATGGTATAGTTATTAATCCACAAATGGAAATAGGAAACGACTTAATAATAGAAGATTGTGCTCGAGGAGGATTAGGTGTTGGTCTAGTAGTAAGAGAATATGTACAAAATAAATTAGATAGTAAAGAACTATTTGAATTAAAAACGAATTTTACCTTGCCTGACAAAAATTTAGTATGTTTAATTGAATCTAATCGTTTGAATAATACTATTATTAAAAATTTTTTAGAATTATTAAAAAAATGAACTTCTTATTCACAAAAAATTGACAAATAAAGCCTTTTACTTTAGAATACTTAAGAGTAAAGAAATTTTTTGTGAAAGGGAGGTTTTATTGTGGATTTCAAAAAGCTAAAAATTAATGCTGCATCTGTTGCTTTATCAGTAGCTCTAACTAGTTCATCAGGTTTAGTATTAGCTCAACCAGTATTTGCAGCTGATGAAGAGTTAAACGAAGAAGTTACAGTTGAAGAAGTAATAGATGAAGAAGTGAAAACCGAAGAAGTTAAGCAAGAAGAAGCAAAACAAGAAGAAACTAAAGAAGAAGTTAAGCAAGAAGAAGTAAAACAAGAGGAAACTAAAGAAGATGTTAAGCAAGAAGAAGTAAAACAAGAGGAAACTAAAGAAGAAGCTGAAGAAGTAGTTAAAGAAGAAACTAAAGAAGAAGTACAAGAGAAAACTAAGGAAGAAGCTGAAGAAGTAGAAAATACAGCTAAGTCTGCTGGTAAAACAGCACCATCACTTACCGGTGGAAATGAACAAACTATAGAGGCTACTACTTCACAACAACATGAAGTTCATAAAGTACAAACAACAACTTCTAAATTGGATGAAGATGGTATACCTTTAGCCGGATCACTTTTACAAATACTTGATAGCGAAGGAAACGTGGTTGATGAATGGGTTTCTGATGGAACTGATCATATATCTATGCTTCCTGAAGGTGATTATGTTTTACATGAAGTAGCAGCTCCAAATGGATATATCAAAGCTGCTGACAAACCATTTACTATTAAAGTAGAAGTAAAAGATTTAAATGCTGGTGTAGATTTCTCAGAAACACCATGTGAACATTATGGTGGTACTCCATTGTATTATATAGAAATGGAATCTCAAAAGAGTGAAGTTTACTGTATAAATCAAGACTGGGAAACACCAGATGAAAATTCTATTTATGATGGAATGGTATTAGGTTCAGAAGATATTAGAAACTTCATGCGACAAACTGTTTATACTGATTCACATCAAAATACTAATAAGATCGATGTGTCAGATCAAAGTTTAAATGATCAACAATTATATGACAAAATATTAGATATTATTTATCACCGTCAACTTGCTGTTGAATTATTTGATGATTTAACACCTGCAGAAATTAGATATATAACTGAGTCAGCACTTAAAAATTATACAAATGCTGGCCTAACAAGAGTACAAAGAATTGGCATAAATAGTGTACCAACTGGATATGATAAATATGATTATTATGAAACTGAAGATGGTAGATTTGTATGGTATCTATATCCTTGGTATAGAAGCTTCGTTTATAATCCTAATGCTCCATTAGGTACTGATATCTTCACTACAGTTATTGGTGAAGGAGATGCCTTTGGTAACTTGGCTAGACATTGGAGCTCTGGTCATGGTGCTAAAAATAATGAAGAAGTAAGAACAAAAATTGCTAGATATTATGAGTTATATCAATATTTAGTTAGTGATATGGATCATCATCCAGAAGATATGCATTTATATATTTATTCAACTCCAAATCAAGCAACAGATACTTCAAGCTATGATTTTGATAATGGTGCATACCAAAACTTATTAGGTATAACTTGGTTTAATCCATATGATGAAAATTATGCTATAGATTTAGATTTAGTTAATGTAAAAGAATCTGAACCACCAGTAACACCTGATGAACCACCAGTTGTACCTGAAAAACCAGATGTTCCTACAAAACCTGTTAATCATGAAACTACTATAAAAGCATCTACTTCACCTCAAACTGGTGATGAAGAAAATCTTTTAATCCCAGCAATGACTGGATTAGTTTCATCATTATCTTTAATAGGTTTATCACTTGGTAGAAGAAAAGAAAAAGAAAAAATAAAATAAAAAGAATCGTTTTGATTCTTTTTTTTTAATAACATTTACTATATAATTATTTTAAGGAGGTATTATGAAAAGAGTCGGAAATGCATTTAAGGGGATTTTAGGTGGATTTGTATTTATTCTAATTGGAATTGTTTTACTATGGTGGAACGAAGGAAACAATGTCAGAAATATTAAGACAACTGCTGAAATGGATAAAATTGTAGTTGATGTTCCAAGCGATAAAGTTGATTCTGCTAATGAAGGAAAACTAGTCGCAACCCATGGTAAAGTAATTAATGAAGAAGAAATGTTTGACGAAACATTCAATGTAAAAGTACAAACACCAATTATGAAAAGAGTTGTCGAAGTATATCAATGGGATGAAGATAGTGATACTGATGAAGATGGCCATACTACTTATAGTTATAAGAAAGTATGGGATACAGATATAATTGATTCAGGTAATTTCCATGATAAAAACAAAGTAAACCCAAAAACAAAGCCATATGAAGATCAAGTATATACTTCAAAAGATGTTAGTGTTGGAGCTTTCTCTTTAACAGATGAACAAATTTCAACTCTAAGTACTAAAGCAGATTATACTAACTTTGATTTAGAAACAGCAAATAAATTAAATTTAACTGCTTCTAGTAAATATCTAACTACATCTAAAAACCTAGATAGTCCATCAATTGGAGATGTTAGAATCTCATTTGCTTATAATGATTCAAGTGAATTAAGTGTTCTAGCTGTACAAAGTGGAAATAGTTTTGTAGACTTTGTATCATCTGCAGGTAAGAATGTTAATAGAGTTATGGATGGTTCTCATTCTGGACATGATATGATTAATGTCATTAAGAAAGAAAATAACTTTATTAAATGGTTATTAAGATTCTTAGGAACTATCTTAATCATCGGTGGTATAGGAGCTATCCTAAAACCAATAAGTGCTATTACAAGTTATGTACCACTACTAGGAAGTCTAGTAGGCGCTGCTGTTGGATTAGTATCAATGCTATTAGGTCTAGCGCTAAGTTTTGTTGTCATAGCTATTGCTTGGGTTAGATGGAGACCAGTACTTGGTATATCTTTATTAGTAGGAGCTGCTGTATTAATAGTATTCTTAATAATGAGAGGAAAGAAATCAAAAAAGCCTACAGATACACCAGTACAGCAAGAACAACCAGTACAAGAAGAAAATACACAACAATAAAAAAGAGATTAAATCTCTTTTTTTTTACTTCTTTTTCATTTAAATAATTTCCTTTATTTCTTCATACTCATTTTGTGAATATGCACACAACAATACATTTATATCATAATCTTTATTATCTTCTATAAATCTATTATAGGCTTTTAAACATTGTTCTGCAGATACTTTAGCTGGATTAGGTAAATTACCTCCAAATATACCTGAACTTATTAATGGAAAAGCTATACTATGAAGATTATTATTTTTTAATATTTGTAATGAATTATAGTAAGCATCAAATAATTTATCATAGGCATCAGGTGTTCTATTAAAATTAGGCCCTACTGCATGAATTATATGCTTACAATTATCTATGTTAAAAGATTCCGTTATTACTGCATCTCCATCATTAACAGGACTTTTTATTTTATCGCAAGCTTCAGTCAGTTCTCTATACCCTGCTCTTCTAAATATTTCTCCACAAACGCCAGAACCAGAGGCTAAATACTGATTAGAAGCATTTACAATTGCATCTACTTCTTGGTCAACACAAGAACCTTGTATTATTTTTATACTACTCATCTACGTCTTCCTTTATTATTCTCTTCTTCATCTTCTTTATCATCGTCATCATCTTGTTTTTCTTTTAAACCAAAATTTTCATCTACTTGACCAGTTGTTATTAAAAATCCCATTAATTCCTCTAAATCTTTATCATTCATAATACTTCTCCTTTAATACTTGAAATATATATATTTTAAACCTAAACCTTTATAAATTTCAGTAGCTTTTGGAAATCCAAATAATGAAGGGAATATTAAATTATATATTTCATCTATTAAGAATATACTACATACTATTACACTTACTATAAATATAACATCTATATTCTTATTACCTTTAACAAATTTCATAAATAATGGAAGTATAAAATATACTAATAATAATCCAGATAAACCAAATACTAATATACTTCTTAAACATACATAACCATGGATATTACCGAAGTTTAATATCTCTTGATTATAATCCCAACATCTTATCCAATGTAATTTACCATATAATATATATCCCGAAATATATTCTAATATGCCTGTAGATATCATACTAATTAAAAACACTTGTACTGGATGTTTTCTTCTTTTATATGCCAATAATAGTATTAAAAACGCCCCATATGCGTAAATGTTAATCCACGGAAGGAAATTACCACCCCTCATATAAAAAGTCTTAAAACCACTATTTAAATAGTAAAATAAGAACTCATATAACCAACCGAATACTCCTGAAAATACTATTATCATACATATAACACTTATTAGTTCTTTTCTGTTTAATTTTATATCTTTATTTAGATACTCTTTTAATATTTTTTTCATTATAAGTCTCCTTTATTATTCTACTAATTTCATTGGCTATTTCCTTATTACCTTCTTTATTAGGATGAAGATTATCAGTAAACCAATCTTTATGATCCAATGTATAAGAATATAAATCTATTACTTCTATATCTTTATAATCTTTTTCTATCTTTCTAATTATTGGAACTACTCCATTCTCTAAATTATCACGATTAGGATCTGTCTTACCAGGTTTATTAATATATATTTGTGGAGGAATCATAATATATATTTTTGAATCACTCTTCTTATCTAATATCTTATCAAGTAATTCTCTATATTCTTCATTATATTTATCATAATCCCAATTAATTTCTTTTGTATCATTAGTACCTAACATAAGTATTATGATATTTTCTTTTCTATTCCAAAATCTCTTGGCTAATTTTTCTTTCATATATGGCATATCACCACTAGATAATAATGTTCTACCAGTTAATCCATAATTAATAGTTTTATAGTTATTACCTAATCTGTCAACTAACAAAGATACCCAGGCATTATCTCTATTACTTACTACTCCTAATCCATAAGTAATACTATCTCCTAAGCAAGCTATTTTTATTTTACCATCACCAGTAACTTTAGCTTTAGGATATAATACACTACTAGTATTAGACAATATTTTAATAATAATTGTTGATATTATTGCCGCAATTAACATTATTCTAACCTTCTTTTTCACTTATACTCCCTTTATACTCTTTAAGTGCTTCTAACATCTCGTTTACGATTACTTCGTTAATCTTATTATCAGGAATACTCTCTATTAATACTTGTTCTATTCCTTCTAACGGTAAAGTCTTAGCAGTAAATCCTCCATGTCTTTCTCCCTCATCTAAATTAGCTTTATCCATATCAAATTTGGCATCTGTCTTAACAACATAAAAATAAATATCATTTTGCCTATTCTTTCCACTATCATGATAATTTTTTGTATAATATGTAGTCTTTATAAAAGGCTCTATAACCGCATCTTTTATCTCTATACCAGTTTCTTCTTTTATTTCTCTTAATAAACAGTCTTCTAATTTTTCTCCTTCTTCTAAATGTCCTCCTGGGAATTGATATGTTTTATGAGCATATCCCAATGTAATCTCATCATTACTATTTATTATTAAACCTTTAGTTCTAATAATAACTTCATCTATATCTTTACTACTTAAATTATCAGGATTATATAGTATTTCTTTCATAGTATCATTCCTCTTTTTTACACATTATGTCCTTGCCTCCTTAATTATTATATCATAAAAAAATATCAAATTAATATTTGATATCCTTTTTAACATAAACTAGCGTTTTTTCTTTTTCAGGCATTTCTATTACTAAATCACCCGTTTCGATTAAACGTTCATTTATATCAGCATCTACAGGAGTAAAGAAATTGTCTTCAACTCCAAATAAACCATCTAAAAAACCTTTCATATAGGAATTCTCTTTTTCTTCTTCTAATAATGTTTCATAATACATTTGCATTGTATCCATTTTATCTTGTTCTATTTTATATACTGTAGCAGCTGGAACTGTTGCTACTGCTACTGCCAAAACAGTAACTTTTATTTTATCCTTTAATTCTTCCTTTTTATTTTCCTTAAAATTATCTCTAACTCTCATAATAATCCCCCAAATGTGTCATTTATTATACTTATATTTATTATTTTGTCAAAAAAAGATTTAGTTAACAACTAAATCTATTTTTTAAAATACTTATTTACTAATGTATCAAGTTCTGTCATATCAATAGGTTTTGCTAAATAATCATCAAATCCTTCTTTTAGATATATATCTCTAGAACCTGTAAATGCATTAGCTGTTAAAGCTACTATCGGAGGTGCTTTATAATCATCTAACTTTCTAATTACTCTTACTACTTCAACACCATCCATCTCTGGCATTATATGATCCACTAACATCATGTCGTAGTGTTCTCCTTTTTTGAATTTAAAAACACAATCTTTTCCATTAGAACAAGTATCAATTATAAAACCATATCTTTTTAGTAATCTCTTAGTAACTTCTAAATTTAACTTATCATCTTCTACTACCAATAATCGGTATTTAGAACAATCTAATAGTTTCTTATCTTCTTCATCTTTTTCATCTTCATCAGTTACTTCTCCTAAAGTAGGTATCATAGCTACGATTTGTTGTGGTACTTCTACATAGAAAGTAGTGCCTGCACCATAAATACTTTCAAAACTAATTTCTCCTCCAAGTAAATCAACATATTGTTTAGCTATAGCCAATCCTAATCCAGTACCCTCTATACCTCTTGAAACAGCATCATCAAGTCTAGTATATTGTTTAAACACTTTATCATAGTCTTCCTCTTTAATACCAAAACCAGTATCACTAATTTTAAATTTCAAGATAATTTTATTATTTTTAATCTCTTGATTTAAACGAATACCAATTTTACCTACTTCAGTAAATTTAATGGAATTAGATAAAATATTTAATAATATTTGATAAATCTTAGTAGAGTCTCCATATAGATTGTTTGGAATATCATTATCAACATTTAATACTACTTGAACTTTCTTATTAACTACTTTTTCTTGCGCAACTTTAGTCAAACTCTTTAATAATGTTGTTAATGAATAATTACTCTCATATAAAGCATCATTTTCATTATCAACATTAGAAATATCAATCGCATTATTAAGTATCTCTAAGAAATTCTTACTTGCTAATTCTATTTGTACAACATCATCTTTTATTTTATCAGAATCAGTTTCTTTTCCATTTAGAATATCTCCACTTAATTTAGTAATCGTATTCATTGGAGTAATCATTTCTTTAGATACATTTGATAAGAAATCTAATTTTGAATGAGTAGCTCTTTCTGCTTCTAAAGTTAATGAGTTTATTTCTTCTGCTAACTCTAAATCTGGATTTTCAAAAATGAAGTATAATCCAATGATATAGATTGATGAAATTAATCCCATAATAGCTACTCCACTAAATATTGTTTGGAAAATTAATATTATCATCATTAAGAAGAATAATAAAACAAGACTTAATTTCTCAGAATAATTAATTCCTTTTTTATTCTTAAAAAGTATAATGAAAATAGTTTCTAATGTAGTAATTACACAATAAGCAATTGTTAAGTAGAAAGCTAATCCACCAAAAGCATTACTATATGTATATTTATCCATTTCATTATATGGTAAGAATGTATGAACAATTAGAACAATTATTGTGAATATTAAGTGTGGATAAATAATTTTTTCACTTTTCAAAAATTCCCAAAGGCTCTTGTGCTCTATATCATTAACTGCTGTATAGTAATAAAACAATACTACTATGAAATAACCCATTAAGAATAAATCTCTTATTTTCATAGCCACTACACAAGTAGTAAATGGAGCATCAATACCAAATAATGCCATTATTATAAGTTCTAATAATAATAGAAATGTATTAACAATAATTAGGTATGAATACATCTTATGCTTAGTTTTATTATTAGTCTTAGCTTTGGAAAAGTATAAAACATCCATCATAATAATAACTACAAACGCTGCTATTGTTAAAACATATCTAGAATACATTACATTAAGCATTAGAAACACCTCCTTCTTCTGAAGTAGTTTCTAATTTTTTTTCTTCAACTGATTCCTCTGATTTAGATTCTTCTTTTACCTCAGAAGTTTCTTCTTTCTTTTCCTCTGTTGGCTCTTCTTTTACCTCAAAAACTTCTTCTTTTTTCTCTTCAACTGGTTCTTCTGATTTTGTTTCTTCTTTTACCTCAGAAGTTTCTTCTTTCTTTTCCTCTGTTGGTTCTTCTGATTTTGGTTCTTCTGATTTAGGTTCCTCTTTTACTTCAGAAACCTCTTCTTTTTTCTCTTCAGTTGATTCTTCTGATTTAGGCTCCTCTTTTACTTCAGAAACCTCTTCTTTTTTCTCTTCAGTTGACTCTTCTGATTTAGGTTCTTCTTTTGTTTCAGAAGTTTCTTCTTTCTTTTCTTCAACTGGTTCTTCTGATTTAGGTTCTTCTTTTTCTTCAGAAACTTCTTCTTTTTTCTCTTCAGTTGATTCTTCTGATTTAGGTTCCTCTTTTACTTCAGAAACCTCTTCTTTTTTCTCTTCAGTTGACTCTTCTGATTTAGTTTCTTCCTTTACTTCAGAAACTTCTTCTTTTTTCTCTTCAGTTGACTCTTCTGATTTAGGCTCTTCTTTTGCCTCAGAAACTTCTTCATTCTTTTCTTTAACCAATTCTTTTTCTAATTCTGCCACTGCAGGTTTTTCTTCTATTACCTTATCTACAGGTTCACTGTTAGTTGAATTTCCAATTTCTTGATCAATAATTAAATCATATCCAACTTCTTCAGAGAATCCAATTTTTGCACCTAATTTTTCAATTAAGTTCTTAGCAACTATTAAACCTAATACATCACTATTTAAAGCTTTACTATAATCTGATCCGATATCTGATTCTTCATCAAATTTAAATTTTTCTGGTTTCATACCTGTACCAGTAGCTTTTACGATAAATTCAAGTTGGTATACTTCTTTATCTTTCTTTTCACCTTTTACTTCTAAAGTTATTTGTCCTGTATTTGAATGTGAAACAATATTACCTATAATACCCTCAAGAGCCTTAACTATCATTTTAGAATCACCTTGTAGTTTTCTAGGTACATTATCACTAATACTAAAACTAAATTCTATGCCTTTATCAGTTGCCTCTTTTACAACACTGTCATTTATTTCAAAAACTGCATCATAAATATCATAGTTTTCCTTTTTAACTTCTCCTTTATCAGAAACTGAATATGAAAAATCAGTTATATTATTTATTAAAGATATTAATGAAGTTGATGCTTCATGAATATTTTCCATGTCATCATGAGCACTTTCACTTGTGATTGTTGGCTCTTTTAACATTAATTGACTAAGTCCTAAAATCGTATTCATAGGAGAACGAAAATCATGTGATAAATTAGCTAAGAAATCTTTTTGTGAATTAGTTGCATTTTGAGCAGCAGTTTGTTTCTGTCTAGCCGTGTCTAACAACTTATAATCCTGATTTTCAACAGTAAAGAATATTCCTAATGCGAATATTGTAAGCTGGAATGTTTCAATATTAATATCTATATGTTTAATCATTCTATATACCAATAATAAACATAGTATTACTACTGAAGTTACAATTGGTGCTAGATCATTTTTAGTAACATTTTTATTTTTAAAATATAATAAGAAAATAAACCCAGTAGTTGAAATCAATACATATACAAGTGTTGTGGTAATTGAAATACTATCAAAATTATATATTCCGTAATTTTGATAAATTCTAACTGGTAATAGAAAAACCAACACACAAATAACTATTTCAATAACACCAACTATTGAGTAAAATGCCACTTTAAAACTTTTATTAGTTTTCTTATCTAACAAGACATTAGAACGATAGGAAATAACAAACATCCAAGCACTAAGTGTTGCAAATAAAATGGCAACAGAATAGATATCATACATAACTTCTGCATATCTGCCATTCATACCATGTTTCAAAAAATATAGTACATAAGCAACTTCCGCAAGACTCATTACAATAATTGAAATTAAGTAAACTACAAAGAATTTACTTTGATATTCCAATTTCTTTTCACGTGTCTTTAAAAAATATGCAAAAAGTACAATTAAACAAATACAAATAGAACTTATTGAAAATCCAGCATTTGTAAAAAATGATAACACCTTGTCCACACTAATCAATCCTCCCTATCATAATAATTTTAGCATAAAGACAGTTAAATATCTATAGAAATATACATCAAACATAAAAAAATATCCAAATGGATATCTTTTTTTATAATGGTTCTACATCAATAAACTTAATTAAGTTATTAATGCTTCTTATACGTTGTTTAATCTTTTTTTCAATTTTAAGAAAATCTTTTATTTTAATATTATCATCTACATCTATTTGTAGATATACACTATAATAATATGAAATTTTTATTATTCTAAGATTTTTAATACGTAAATCCTTGAAATGTTCTAATTCTTTCATTATATCTTCTTTAATTTCATCATTATGTTCATCATTTATGAGAATACCTTGAATATTCGATATAATCATCTTTATTGAAGTATAGAACACATATATAGCCATACAAATACTTCCAATCATATCAATATTTATATGTATTGGTAAATATTCTTCAACAAATGAAAAGAGTAATACTACTATAACCACACAAGTAGATATGAAATCTGCCATTGATTCTCTATAGGATTCAACCATCAATTCATTTTTACTACTCTTTGAATAACGCTGTAGTAATTCAATAACAATCCATTTAAGTGCTAAAACTACTATTAACATTAATAAAACTGTTATATTAGGAGTAAACTTATTTTCTGCAGTACAAACTTGATAAATAATAAAGATACCTATTAAGAACAATAAAACTCCTGTAAGAAGATTAGACAAATAGTATACTTGACCATATCCAAAAGGATATGTTTTATTTGCCCTTCTTTTACCAATTCTATTAGTTACCATACTAATTAAATCAGTAAAAAAATCAATAAATGATTGAATTGAATCAGCAATTAATGTAGAAAATGAAAAAGTAATTCCTAATATTAATTTTAAAGAAGCTACTAAGGCATTTAGTACAGCAGTAATTATTATTATTTTTTTCTCTTTCATCATGACACTCCTCTATACAAATAAATTATATCATATATTTCTTTAATTTACTTTAAAACTTATTATTGATTTTTTAAGTTCTAAAATCATATACACATCAATATATAAAAAGTGACACTGTCTCACGACAGTGTCTTCAGGGGGTTCGGTTGAATATACTCTAACAATAGATCGTTAGAGATATCGGCGTGATATGCATCACGCATCTTAATCATAAATTATAATTAGAAAATTGTCAATACAATTCTAACGATGAACTGCTCCTATATTCTCTTCTTCTTGAGCAGTTCTTTCTAATTCTTTAGCGTCGAAGTATTTAGCAAATAATAAGGCTGCTTCTTCAATACTTAAATCTTTACTAATTCCTGATATTTCTTGTAAAAGATCTTTATCTTCAGATTCTTTTTTATCAGTTAAAAAATCTTTAATTCTTTCTTTATATAGATTTCCTCCTACTTCTATACGGAAATGATACTCCTCTAAACAAATACTAGGTATAACTCTTAATATTTCTTCATCGCTTTCACCGTCTCTTAATAAAATTCTTATTTCATCTAGTAAATCAAAGAAGTATTCAGCTCCTTTTTTATTAGTCTGATAGCCTAATTTATTAAATGTATCATAGTATTCTTCCATAGTTTCCCTCCTTAAAAAAATATGAAGTCTATTCATATTTTTATTATATTAGTTAGTTGCTATTTAGTCAATTTAATTGACATTCGTAATAGAATTAATTAACACTTTCTTTAGTTCTTCTTTATCAGTATCTTTATTTTCTAAGTATTCTTTAGAATCTTTTCTTGCTTGTAGTAAGATTTTATAATCATTCCTAATAGAAGCTATTTTAAATGTCATATCACCACTTTGCTTAACGCCAAATAAGTCCCCATGTCCTCTTAATTTAAAATCCTCTTCAGCAATGACAAATCCATCATCACAGCTTTCCATTATTTTTAATCTTTCTGTATCACTATCACTTATTAGAATACATCTACTCTTACTAGTTCCTCTACCTACTCTTCCTCTTAATTGGTGAAGTGTAGATAAACCAAATCTATCAGCATCAAAGATAACCATAGTAGTAGCATTAGGAACATCTACTCCTACTTCTACTACAGTAGTAGATATTAGTATTTGTACTTTATTATGTTTAAATTGATCCATGATTAAGTCTTTTGCTCCACCAGCCATTTTACCATGAACAATATCTATCTTATATTTATCTTTAAAAGCTAATTTCATTTGTTCTCTTAACTCATTAACAGTAGTTAAATCACTATTTTCACTTTCTTCTATTAATGGAGCAATCACATACACTTGATGTCCTTCTTGTAGTTCTTTATACATCATTTCCAAAACATCTTTTATTTCACTATTCTTTTTTACATAAGTAGCTATTTTTTGTCTACCTTTAGGCTTTTCTCTAATAGTTGAAACATCCATATCACCAAAGATAGTTAATGCATAAGTTCTAGGTATTGGAGTAGCACTCATATAAAGTACATCTGGTTTAATACCTTTATTTTGTAAGTTAGCTCTTTGATGTACTCCAAAACGATGTTGTTCATCTGTAATAACTAATCCTAAGTTATTATAGATAACTTCATCTTGAATTAAAGCATGAGTACCAATAACTATATTAATAGTTCCTAGCATTAATCCCTTATATATTTCATTCTTTTCCCTCTTTGGTGTAGATCCTGTGAGTAAAGCTACATTTACTTTAGTACCTTTTAATAACTTAACTAAATTATTATAATGTTGAGTCGCAAGTATTTCAGTAGGAGCCATTAAAGCACTTTGATAACCACATAAGTAATTCGCATACATACCCGTAAAAGCTACTATTGTTTTACCACTACCAACATCACCTTGTAGTAATCTATTCATTCTAGTAGGTGATTCCAAATCATCTAGTATTTCGTTTAGAGCTACTACTTGATCATTAGTTAATTTAAACGGAATCTTTTCAATAAACTTATTTAGTTTATCTCTATCTATTTCTCTATTTAAACCATTCTTTTCTTTTTTATTTTGTTGTTTTAAATAGTTTATTTTAAACATAAACTCAAATAATTCTTCATATTTCAATCTAATAGTTACTTCTTTTAACTTATCACTAGTACTTGGATTATGAATTATATTTAAAGCAGTCTTTTTATTAACAAAATTATATTTATCACGATAAGATTCTGGAATATAATCTCTTATTTCTTTTCCAAATTGTAATAGAGCCATATTAATATAATTAGACATATTCTTATTAGTTAATCCGCTAGTACAATGATATACTGGTTCTATTTTAACTTTATTAGACAAAACATCTAATTTTATATCACTCGCTGTAATTACATTTTTACTCTTATCTAATTTACCTATTACTATTACATCTGTACCTACTAATAATTTGCTTTTTAAGAAAGCTCTATTAAAGATAGATACTCCTACTACTCCAGACTGAGTAACAAGCCTGAAATTCATTTTATTTAAACCAGCCTTAAATCTCATTAAGATTGGTACACTTTCTATTTTTCCATCGATGATTATTCTCTCACCATCTTCAATTTTAGTTAAATCATCACGCTTTAAAACGTCATATCTAAAAGGATAATGAGTTACTAAATCTTCGACATCATTAATATTAATTTTGTTTAATAGCATAAGAGATTTGGGACCAATTCCCTTAACATCTTTTAAACTTGCCATACAACCACTTCCTTTACTAAAAGACATGTAGTTCTTCCTTGCATATTATAGCATAAACTACATTTTTTTTAAAGAATTTTTTATTTAAAAAAAAAGTTAATTTTTTTTGCTTTTTTTGTTGACAAATTGAATCTTTTCGATTAGTATAAGTATCACCAATTCGGAATTAGGCGAATTGGTCGCTAGTATCACACTAGCCAACCCCTTTTTATTCTTTTTGGAAGCAGGCCTCAGGGGGTCCTGCTTCTTAGATAAAAAACAAAAAAGATGTT
>JAFRIS010000043.1 GCA_017432665.1 Bacilli bacterium | reverse complement strand
GGGGGGTAGAGAGGAGAAAGCATGGAGAAAAAGAAAGTAAATCAAAAGAAAAATAAAGAAGATAAAAGCAAAAAGATAGTAGATGATAGTAAAAGAAAACTTGGTGTTAGACAAGGTAGAATAACAAGAGAATATAATAGGCTGATAAAACTATTTAATATGTCTTCTAAAGAAAAACAACATGTAATAAAGAAACTCTGTGCTAGAGCTTCTTTTTTATTGATATTATCAGAAGATATTGAAAAAGAAATAAACTCAGATAATTTAACTGTGTTAACAATAAATGCTAGTCAACAATTTACAAAAGCGAATCCACTTATGAAAGATTATAGAGACACTGTTAAATCATATCAAACAGTTATAAAACAATTATGTGATTTAACAAAAAACGATAATGCAACACGTAAAAATGATCCTGATGAACTTGAAGAATTTTTAAATACATAATGAATTATATATTAACTTACTATAATTTAATTGTAAGTGGAAAGATAGAAGTATCAAAAAAAGTAAAAAAACAATATGAAATGATAATAAATGATTTAAATAATCCTAATAAATATCATTTTGATATAGATAAAGCAACTAGACCAATAACATTTATAGAAAAATTTTGTAAGCATAGTAAAGGACAATGGGCAGGGAAACCTGTCGTTTTGGATTTATGGCAAAAAGCAATAATCCAAACAATATTTGGTTTTGTTGATGATAAAGGATTTAGAAGATATAGAGAATGTTTTATAGTAGTAGCTAGAAAAAATGGCAAATCAACATTACTTTCGGCAATTGGATTATATATGTTATTTGCAGACCACGAAGGCGGAGCACAAATATGCTGTGTAGCATCAAAGAAAGACCAAGCAAAAATAGTATTTGAAGAAGCAAAAAATATGGTTTCTCAAAGTAAACTATTACAAAAACATATTCGTAAAAGAAAAAGTGATTTATATGTTGATTTAACATTTAGTACATTTGAACCATTAGCTAGTGATTCAAATACATTAGATGGATTAAATATGCATTGTGGAATATTAGATGAAGTTCATGCTTGGAAAGATAGAAATATTTATGATGTTTCAAAACAATCTATGGGAGCAAGGCAACAGCCATTATTAGTATCAATATCAACAGCTGGTTTTATTAGAGAGAATATTTATGATTCTCTTTATGAACTATCAGAAGATATATTAAATGGAATCAAAAAAGATGAAAGATTTTTATCTTTTATTTATGAATTAGATTCTAGGAGCGAATGGACAGTTCAAAAAAAATGGATAAAAGCTAATCCAGGATTAGGTACTATTAAAGGAATAGATTATTTAAAAGAGCAAGTCAAAAGAGCTAGAAACGACAAAAACTATTTACCAACCCTACTTACCAAAGATTTTAATATTCGAGAAACTGGAGTAGGTTCTTGGTTAACATTTGAAACAGTTGAAAATAAAGAGGTATTTAAGTTAGAAGATTTAAGAAATTGTTATGGGATAGGGGGAGTCGATTTATCTAGTGTTGGAGATTTAACTTGCGCTTCATGTCTAATTAGAAAAGATACAAAATTATTTTTAAGTCAAATGTATTTTATCCCAGAAGAAAGAGCAGAACAACATGAAAGAGAAGACAAAGTACCTTATAAAATTTGGAAAGAGCAAGGATATATAAGATTTTGTTCTGGTAATATGGTTAATTTTTCAGATGTAACCGCATGGTTTAATGAATTAAGAGATAAATATAATATATATACTGTTTGGGTAGGATATGATCAATGGGGTGCTAATCAATGGGCTGATGAAATGAAACAAAATGGATATGTATTAGAACCAGTTATACAAGGTGCCAGAACTATGTCTACACCAATGAAAATATTAGCATCAGATTTAGCAGATAAAAAAGTTAATTATAATAATAATCCTATCCTAAAATGGTGTTTAACAAACACACAGGTAGAAGTAGATAAAAATGATAATATAAGACCAGTAAAAGGAAAAAATTCAAAACAAAGAATAGATGGTGCGGTATCATTAATAGATTCTTATGTCGTATATCAAAGACATTATGAAGATTATTTAAATATGTAGGAGGTAACTATGGCAATATTTAATAGATTAAAAAGTAATAGAGAAGAAAGAAAAAATATCCAACGATTAGAAAGTACCTTTAAATTACTCACAGGTTACAATGCTGTGTTTACTACTTTCAATGGTGGTTTGTATGAAATGGGATTGACTAGGTCATGTATTGATAAAATAGCTACTCAATGTTCAAAGTTACATCCTATTATCAATGGAAATAAAAATTATAACAATTTAAATATATTACTTCAAAATAAACCTAATAGATTAATGACCACTCAACAATTTTTATATAGATTAGTAACTATTTTATTAGTAGAAAATAATGCTTATATCATACCAATATTTGAAAATAGTGTAACTATGAAAATAATTGGATTTTATCCCGCACGAGCATCAGGATCTAAAATTGTTAAATATAATGGTACAGATTATTTGGTTTATCAAATTGATAATAAAGAATATGCAGTTGAATATGATTTTGCTGGTGTTTTAAGAAGACATTATTATAAAAAAGAATATTTAGGCGAATCAAATAGTGCAATCCATTCAACTATGGATTTAATAAATACTCAAGAGCAAGGTATAAAAGAAGGTATTAAAAGTGGAGCTATGATTAGATTCCTTGCTAGATTAGGAGTAGTTCAAAATCCAGAAAGTATAAGCGCAGAACAAAAAAGATTAAAAGATGAACAACTATCAATGGAGAATAATGGCGGTATTCTAATTTTTGATAGTAAATATTCTGATGTTCAAAAGGTTGATAGTAAACCATTCATAGTAGATAAAGAAAACATGGATTTAATTAAGAATAATGTTTTCGATTATTTTCATATGAGTGAAGAAATACTTCAAAATACTGCATCAGAAGATCAATGGAATTTATTTTATGAAGATGTAATTGAACCTATAGCAATTCAAATCAGCCAAGTATTAACTAATATGATTATAAAGCAAGTAGACATTGCAAAAGGATTAAATGTGGTATTAGAAAGTACTAAATTACAATTTATTTCTAATAATACCAAATTAAACGTTAGTCAGCAACTATTTGATAGAGGTATATTAAGCACAAATCAAGTAATGGATATATGGAATTTACCTCATGTATCTGAAGATGAAGATAAAAGATATATTCGTAAAGAGTATACTGAGGTTACAAATCTTGATAAGGAGGTGGATGATAATGAGCAAAACGATGGAAACAGCGAATCTAACGAATCAGAATCAGGAGAAAGCAGCATTAACGAAGATAAAGTTGGAGGAGAATCATAGTAAAAAATATTTAGAAATGTTAAAAGAAACAACTTACAAAAGTAAAAAAGTTGTTTTTATTTTACCTAATGGGAGGGAATATAAATGAAAAAAGAAAAAGAAATAAGATTTCTTGCTGAAAATTTAGAAGTAAGAGAATCAGAACATAATCAAGAAAATATGGTGGTTGAAGGATATGCGGTTGTATTTGATAGTCCAGCAACACATGGTTTTACTGAAATAATTGATAAAAATGCCTTTAATGGATGTGATATGAAAGATGTTTGTTTGAAATATAACCATGATGATTCACATCTCATTTTAGCAAGAACTAGAAATAATTCTTTGAGATTACAAATTGATGATAAAGGATTATTTATTCGAGCTGAATTAATAGATACAAATTCAAATAGAGATATTTATAAAATGATTCAAGCAGGATTATTAGATAAAATGTCATTTGCTTTTACCGTTGAAGAAGAAAAATGGGATTTAGCAAGTGAAACAAGAACAATACTTAGGATAGATAAGTTGTTCGATGTGAGTGTGGTGGACACCCCATTCTACGATACAACATCTATATATGCTCGTGCTCTTTCAACACTGGAGAGTGAGAAAGAGAAGTTGGAGAACTTTAGAGCCAAAAGAGAACTTTTGCAAAGAAAGGTCTCTTTATTTTTGAAAGTCAATGAATTAAAGGAGGAAAAATAATATGACTTATGAAAAAATTCAAGAAGAACTTCGTTCTCTATCAGAGAAGTTATCAGATAATGCCGAAATAACAAACGAAGAATTAACTCAAATAGAAGAAAGAGTTAATGAACTTGAAAGTGAAAAAAAGGCTTTAGAAGAAAAAGCCGAGAAAAGAGATATTACTCTTGAAAAAATACAAAAAGGATTAAAAGGTACAGAAGTAGAAAGTGCCGAAGAAAGAAAGGAAGATAAAAAAATGGAAGTAAATTATAGAAATGTATTTTTCAAAAAATTAATGGGTAAAGAATTGACTGAAGAAGAAAGAGCTTTGACTACAACTTCAACAGCAGTAATACCAACTGAAACAAGTGATAAAATTTTTGATAAAATGGTTCAATTAGTACCATTACTAGGAGAAATAGAATTATTCCACGTTCCAGGTAATTTAAAATTTGCTGTTGAAACAACAAGAGCAGATGCAGATTATCATACACAAAATTCTACTGGAATCAATGTAGATGCTACTGCAGTATTAACTGAAGTAAGTTTAGGAGGATATGAATTCACTAAATTAATTCAAGTATCTGATTCAATCTTACAAATGAGTGTTAACGATTTTGAAGATTGGTTAGTAAGAATGCTAGCAGAATCAATTGCTACAAAAATAGAATACGAAATAATAAATGGTAGCGGTTCAAGTGCTGTAAAAGGTATCGATGCAATTAGCTATGTTAATAACCAAAATGGTGTTCAATATAATGGTTCAACTGGTTTAACTGCTGCTAACGTAAGAACTGCTGTTGGTTTATTACCTGGAGGTTATGATAAAGGTGCTAAATTCTTAATGAAGAAGAAAACTTTATTTAATCAATTCATGGGATTACAAGATAATGCTAAACACGATTTAGTAAGAGTTGAAGGAGATAAATACTTTATTTATGGATATCCAGTAATTTTATCAGATGAAGTTGCTGATGGAGTAGCTTTCTTAGGAAACTTCAAGAAATACGTTGGTAACCTAAATAGAGAAGTTGAAGTTAAGAAAGACTTCGACATAGACACTAACTCTTATAAATATTTAGGTGTTGGTATATTTGATGGTAAACCAGCTTGTACAGACGCTTTTGTTAAAGTTGCTACAAGTCTTTAATTAAGGAGGTAAAAGGCAATGCTAAACAAAATTAAACTAGCATTAAGAATTAGTAATACAGCATACGATGGTGAAATTACTGATCTAATTAATGCATGTAAAAAAGAGTTAGAATTGGCAGGCATTGCCTCTTCTAATATTTCAGATACAGATGAAATGATAATTCAGGCTGTTACAAATTATTGTAAAGCATATTTTGGTTTTGATAATGCTGATGCTGAAAGATATATTAGGTCATATGAATCAATAAAAACATTTTTATGTTCTAACACAGAATATATAACAGAAACAACTAATGAAGAAACGGGAGAATAGTTATGTATTTTAAAAATGTAGGTTATCTAATGAAAGAAATTACAACATTAGATAGTAAACATAGACCCAAAATATCATATATTGAAACTTTGTTTTATTGTAATGAAAAAAGCATTGGGCAAAGTGAGTTTTATCAATCAGCATCAGTAGGATTTAAACCAGAAATAAAATTAGAAGCAAAACTAATAGATTTAACAAATATAACTCATGTTAAATACAATGATATTATTTATAAGATATTAAGAACTTATAAAAAGGAAGATATTGTTGAGTTGGTTTTAACTTCAACAGTAGTTGAAAACAAGTGATTATATGGAAAATTCTAAGATAGAATTTATTGATACTTCTCAAGAATGTATTAAGATGATGCGTAAGCTATCAAAAGATGCATTAAAAGAAGGCGGTAAAATAGTTACTAAAACTTTAAAAGAAAAAATACCAGTAAAAAGAGGATATTTTAAAAAAGCAGTAAGAGCTTGGGCAAAGATAGATTTTAAAACTGGGCAACCATATCTTGAAGTAGGTTATTTAACAAGAGGCCAAATGAGAAAAAAGTTTGGAATAAAGTATTTTGTTAATCCTACTTGGTTTGAATTTGGAACAAAACCCCATAGTATACAAACGAAACAATTTAAAGATGGTGGCAAATTATCTTATGAATTACATGACAATCATACTAAATATGGATATATAGTACAACATCCAGGAATGAGTAATAAAAATTTTCTTAGAAATACTGCATATGAGAATATTAATGATATTCAAAATGCAATTCAGGAAAAACTAGGGAAGTTAGAAGAATACACTTTAACTCAAGGAATGAATATAGATTTGGGAGGAGATGAAGAAATTGATTGATACTTTTTTAGACAAATTAATGCTTAAAATAAATACTATTATGAATGTTTATTACGAGAAGGCACCAAGTAATACTTCATATCCTTATGGTGTTATACCTGATCTATCTATATCTTCTTTAGATTATGGATATCAATGTTTATTTGATATAGAGTTATATGTTAATGAATTATCAGAATCAAATGTAGAAAGTTTATGTGATTCATTGAGGGTAGGTCTTGATGAATACAATTATAAAGATGAAAATATTGGTTTTCATATTAATTTTGAAAGTCAGTATTTAGGTAAAATGACTGAGCAAGACTCTTCTATGAGAAGAGTTACTTTTATTGCCAGAATATTTTAAGGAGGGAGAATATGGCTCTAGTAAATTTATCTTCATCAAATGTAAATAAAATTCAAATAGATGAAGGAGTTGTAGTTGTAAATTATGGTGAGACTGGAGAAATGGTTTTAGGACCTACTCGAGGTGGAGCAGAATTTACAGCAACACCATCTATAAGAGATATTGAATTTGATGGAAGAAAAGGTAAAACAAAAGGAATGCAAGTAAAAGATGGAGAAGATGTTTCTTTAAAAATATCTACATTATGTTGCAGTCTTGATTATTTAAAAATAGCTATACCTGGTGCAACTGTAAATAATAGTACTAATGCTCTAACACCTGGTAATTTCGGAGTTGTTGCGAGTTCTTCATATTTAAAAAATGTTGCAGTCGTAACAAAAATGTTAGATGGAACTTATACCATTTTAACTGTTAAAAATGCTATGCATGAAGGTGCTTTTACATACAAAGGTGTATCTAAAAACGAAAACGAACATAGTTTAGAATTTTTAGGACATTATGATGCAACTTCTTCTACTGAAGAATGTTGTTGGAATATTGAAACATCAGCAACTAATCCATTAGCATAGTAAAGAGAAATTTGCTCTCTTTTCTTATGTTTATTAATAATAGTAGATATAAGAAAAGAGAGCATAAGAAAGGAAAGATAAAATTATGGATAATTTAAAAATTACACCAAAAATATTAAGTAAAATATCTCTAATTATAAATAAAATGGGGATATCTTCTTTAATAATGAACTTAAATATAGATAGTGGTAACGATTTAAAAGACAAAGAAGAATTAGGTAAACAACTAATTGCTTTAATAATTGATAATTTATATAAAGCAGAAGATGAAATAATTGAACTAATTTCTAATTTAAAAGG
>JAFRIS010000042.1 GCA_017432665.1 Bacilli bacterium | reverse complement strand
AGCAGAAACTCTACAAGCTAATCTAAATAAATCATAACTTGGATCTTCCTTATTATAGTTAACTCCTTCTTTTACTTTAAAGATAGAAATTGGGAAGATTGGAGTTTCTCCATGTCCTAATCCTTCATCAGTAGCTAATAAGTAGTTCTTAATAACCATTCTACCTTCTGGAGAAGTATCAGTACCAAAGTTAACTGAACTAAATGGTACTTGAGCTCCTGCTCTAGAATGCATTGTATTTAAATTATGAATAAATGCTTCCATAGCTTGGAAAGTAGCTCTATCAGTCTTATTAAAAGCATTGTTATAAGCAACTTCTAATAATTCTCTTACTCTTTTACTATTATTAATTACTTTATCAAAAATACCTAAATCAAATTCAATACTTTCTAATTTATTAATTAT
Source organism: Bacilli bacterium (assembly GCA_017432665.1). Classification (GTDB taxonomy): domain Bacteria; phylum Bacillota_I; class Bacilli_A; order RF39; family UBA660; genus UBA3789. The sequence goes on along the minus strand of JAFRIS010000042.1, from coordinate 2,209 downwards.
TTCAAGCATCTTATCAAAATTAATGAAGTCTTTAAAACCTTCTACATCTAGTAATTCAGATATTTCTTGTTTAAACTCCTTTTTAAAAGTCTTAAGTACCCCAGGAGCCATATAATAATCAAAAGCCGGAATACTTTGTCCACCATGTTGTTCATTTTGATTTGATTGAATTGCGATAGCAGCAAGTGCTGAATAAGAACCTATTGAGTTTGGAGTTCTTAAGAACCCATGCCCTGTAGAGAATCCATTCTTAAATAACTTGTTTAAATCTATTTGTGTACAAGTAGTAGTTCCCATAGCCCAGAAGTCTAAGTCATGAATATGAATTGCTCCTTCATCATGAGCTCTAGCATACTTATTGTCCATTAAATAAGCTTTAGCAAATTCTTTTGATACAGTAGATCCAAAATGAAGCATTGTTCCCATTGGACCATCACCATCAACATTAGCATTTTCTCTTTTAGCATTTTCTTCAGCTGCACTCTTTAATCCTAATGATTCAATAGCTTTTACAAATTTATGCTGTTGTTTCTCTACAAAAGCCTCACGTGAAGCAGTTCTTCTATCACGATAACCTTTATATGATTCATATACTTCTTTATAGTCTTTTTCAAGTATTTTCTCAATTACATCTTGAATATCCTCTACTCCAATAGTCTTTCTATCTTTGTATTCTTTTTCTATATAATCAAGTACTTTTTCCTTTACTTTATTAACATTCTTTTCATCATAATCATCATAGACACTGTCAAAACCCTTTTTTATGGCAATGGCTATTTTAGCATCCTTGAAGTCAACTCTTTGACCACTACGTTTAACTACAACGATGTCATTAAAAAAATCTCTTTCCATTATTTATTCTCCTTTAACCTTATATATTTTCGACCTAAATAAAGCATACTCTAAAGCACAAAAAAAGTAAATGTTTTTTTGCGATATTTTTTTGTAAAATGTCAATCGAACAATTTTTATTTTTTAAAAAAGTGTTGTAAAAAAACATTTATATAGTTTTTTGTTAATTTTAATTATTTTTTTACTTTACATCTTGTTTTTACAACATTATGACATTATTCCTAATTATTAGATTATAAGTATTGTTTTAAGGCCTAAAAAAAGAAGAATTTCTTCTTCTTAATAAGCCTCTTTATATATATTAATGATATCTTCAACTGTAACATCTCTAGGATTACCTGGTGTACAAGGATCATTAATTGCTTGCTCGGCAAGTGAAGGAATCATCTCTTCAGGAATTCCAATATCTCTTAAATGTTGTGGTATTCCTAACCTTCTAGATAATTCAGCAACTGCTTCTGCTACTTCTTCTACTGCTTCTTGATCTGATAAGTTATCCATTCTTAGTCCAAACGCTTTTCCCATATTTCTAAACAAGTCTGGGCATACTTCTCCATTAAATTTTAAAACATGGGGTAAAAGTAATGCATTTGCTAGACCATGTGGAGTATCAAAGAATGCTCCTAATGAATGAGCCATTGAATGAACTATTCCAAGTCCAACATTAGAAAATCCCATTCCAGCAATATATTGAGCATAAGCCATTTTTTCAACAGCTAAATTATTCTTTTCATTAGCAGCCTTTTCTAAGTTTTTATAAATCAGAGCCATAGAATTAATATGGAACATATCTGGTATTAACCAACCAGCTTTAGTAGTATATCCTTCCATAGCATGAGTTAAAGCATCCATTCCTGTTGCTGCGGCTAGTTGTTGAGGCATACTTTGCATTAAATCAGGATCTATAATTGAACATACTGGAATATCATGAGGATCAACACATACCATTTTTTTCATATGATTTTCATCAGTAATAACATAATTAATTGTTACTTCAGCAGCAGTACCAGCTGTTGTAGGTAAAGCAATTAGAGGTATACCTTTAGCTCTAGTTTGAACTGCTCCCTCTAAACTAACTACTTCACTGTGCTCAGGATTAGTCATAATAATTGATATAGCTTTAGCAGTATCAATAGCACTTCCACCACCAACTACTACTATTGCATCAATTCCATTCTCTCCAGCAAAACTTACTCCTTCTTTAACATTATTAACAGTAGGATTTTGTTTAATATGGAAATATGTACAATAATTAATTCCATTATTATCTAATATATCAGTAACCATCTTTACTAATCCATTATCCATTAGATTATAATCAGTTACTACTAATATCTTTTGATATCCTCTATTAAGT
>JAFRIS010000041.1 GCA_017432665.1 Bacilli bacterium | reverse complement strand
TATGATGCTTGATCAAGTAGTTGAAGTTGGAAAAACTGTTAATTTGAATGATAAAGAATATGAAAAAGATCCAGTCCACTATACATTTGCAGGTTGGAATACTGAACCTGATGGAAGTGGTACAAGTTATACTAATAAACAACAAATAACAGATATTGCTAATGATGGTGATATTGTTGACTTATATGCTCAATGGGAAAAGATAAGATACTACTACTTACATTTTGATGCTAATGGATCAAGCGGAGCAATGACAGATCAAGAAATATTGTTTAATGAAGAAACAACAATAAAACCGTTAGAATTTACCAAGACTGGTTATGGTTTCTTTGGTTGGAATACAGCTGCTGATGGAAGTGGCACATGGTATGAAGATGAGGATACAATTTTAAATCTCGCTTCCAATGATGATGATGTTATTACATTATATGCAATCTTCTTAAAGACTGAATTTGAACGATCTGGTGATCATGTGTTTGATGGAACAGTTGCCACTTTTATGGATACCGGAGTTAATTTATATTCTGATAATATAACTATGAATAAAGACTTTGAAATTAGATTTACAGTTACATCAGTTGCAGATACTGTTATCGATGTATACACACAAGCTACTATAGTAAACTGTAAAGATGAATCTAACAGCAAATGGCCAGGCTTTAATGTAAGATTTGAGCAAAGTACTGGTAAAACTAATATGATTCCACAATACAAATGGAATAATGCTGGTTCTTCAACTAAACTTCCAGCAATTTCAACGAGTAGAGTTCCAGTTGAAATGGTTTTCAGAAGAAGAGATGGTATAGTATATTTCTCATATACTGATAAAAATGGTAATGGAACTACAACACAACTATATAATCAAACTGGTGGTTGGACATTAAATCAATTCTTTGTTGATAATTGTAGTTTCGGTGGTATATACAATAGTAATCATCAACCTGATAGATTCTTTACTGGAACTATTTCTGATATGCGTATTATAGTAGAAGAATAAATAAAAGGACTAATTATAGTCCTTTTTTATTTTGTTTTAAATATAATTATGCTATAATTCTATTGTGGGAGAGTATATATGAGCAATAAAAAAAAGAATTTAATAATTGTTTTTCTTCTTTTAATTGCTACTATTACTGTGGTTAGTAGTCTTACTGATAATAATTCAGAAGAAGTAGAGGAAGAAGAAAGTATTGCACTACCTGTTAATGTAATGGGAAGGTATGAAGATGATTTGTCTTTAAAGACCAAGTATAAATATAGTCTAAGTGATATTCATAAAGTTAATGGAAGACAAGGTATTGCGGTTTCTAAAGATGGTTATTATGTTAGCGATAGTACTTCATTAGCTTTTTATGATAAGAATTGGAAATTAAAAAGATTTTCTGAAGAAGTGTTTGATGATTTTAAAAACGAAGTTAATCATATAGGTGATATAGATGTCTATAATAATGAAATATATGCTGGTGTTGAATATTTTATGAATGGACGTGCTAGTAATATTCAAATAGCTGTTTTTGATATTAAAGATTTTTCTTTGAAAAGAACTTATAATTTTGATTCTATAAGTAATCAAACAGAAGTTTCTGGTATTGCAGTAGATCCTGATTCTAAGTCAATTTGGTTGTGTTCTTGGGCTGATTCAGATTCTGGTAGATATTTGTATCAGTATAGTCTTGAAAAAGGCAAATACTTAGGAAAATATCATCTTCAAGCAGCTCCACAATGGATTCAAGGAATTGCCTATTTAGATGGTTATATTTATATTAGCGCAGATGATGGTACTGCTGATTTAGGAGAAGCAGATCATATTTATCGTGTTAAAGTAGATATGAGTAAAACTACAATGCCAGTATTAATTGAGCGAACACTAGATGATGTTAAATTAGTAGGTGAAATAGAAGGATTATCCTTTGATAAAATAAACAAACAATTGTTAGTAAGTTATAATCGTGGTTCACAAATTATTTTAGGTATGCCCTCAGGATTTTATGAAGGTTATGATGAAGAAATACATGAAATATATATTTATGATATGAAATAAGTTAATAAGCAGGAAATATCCTGCTTTTATGATATAATAATATTGGTGATATTATGAATAAAGAATTATTTATTAAGGCAATTACTAGATATTTTGCTGGTTTAATATTAGTTTGCTTATTACTATTTATACCTTCGGGGACTATTAAATATCCTAATGGTTGGTTATTTATTGGTATATTGTTTATACCTATGTTTATTGCGGGAATTATTATGATGCTTAAAAATCCTAAGTTATTAGAGCTTAGATTAAATGTCAAAGAGAAAGAAACAGAGCAAAAAGAAGTTATAATAGGTAGTGCTATCATGTTTGTATCGGGCTTTGTCATTGCTGGTTTAAATTTTAGATATGAATGGTTTATATTACCTAATTATATTTCTATAACTGCCTCTGTTGTGTTTCTAATAGACTATTTATTATATGCTGAGGTATTAAGAGAAAACACTTATTTAGCTCGTACAATTAAAGTTGTAGATAATCAAAAAGTTATTGATACTGGTATGTATGGAATAGTAAGACATCCAATGTATTTAGTTACTATATTGTTATTTTTAATGATCCCATTAGTACTAGGTTCAATAATATCTTTTGTTATATTTTTAATATATCCAGTTCTAATTATTAAAAGAATAAACAATGAAGAAAAAGTTTTGGAAAAAGACTTAAAAGGATATAAAGCATATCAAAAGAAAGTTAAATATAAACTAATTCCATATATTTGGTAAGGAGGTATTATGGAAACAGAAATTAGATATTATTATTCTATTGATAGCAAGAGTGATTTAATTAATTATCTACAAGAATTCACAGAATTAAAATATCAAGGTAGATTTTATGAATGTACTGATCAATATAATCATCCTATGAAAAAATATAATTTTTATAATAAAGATATTGATGGAAGGTTTAGAGTTAGAAGAACTATTGGAGACATTACTTCTAAATGTATGATTACTTGGAAAAGACGATTAAATAATGATGAGATTATTCATAATGAGGAAGAAGTAGAAGTAACTATTAATTTAGAAGAGTATGATAATTTATGTTTCTTATTAACTAATGTTTTACACCTAGAATTAGTTGAAAGTTATGAAAGATATCGCTCTATATTCAGTAATGATGATGTAGAAATAGTATTAGATGAATATCCATTTGGTTTATGTTTAGAAATTGAAAATAAAAGTACTTCTAAGGATGCAGAAACAGTTATAAAAGAATGGTTAGATAAATTAAATTTAGATATTACGAAAGCTTATAAGTTATCTTGGGATGATAAATATGAGGAATTATGTAAAAATCAAGGAAAAGAAATTCACAAAATAGTAAAATTCAATGATGATATGCCCCAGGTATTAGAAAGTTTTAAATAAAAAAAGAATGATCACTAGGATTCATTCTTTTTATTTACATAAACTCTATCTCCAGTTGGTAATGTTTCATAATAAGTAGCATGTTCTAATACATAATCTTTAAATAATTTAGAATTTTGAATTTTTTTGTTTTCAAAATAAGGTAGAGATAAAACATACATACACTTCTTCTTAGAACATTCTTTATCTAGCATTCTAACAAATGATTGTTCATCTTTTCCCATATTTCCAGTATTAGTTAAATCTAAGAAAGTAGGATTTTCATTTCTATATAATTTCATTAAGTAAGCAGATGGATCAAAGATATAGAAATTATAATCAGAATGTTTATTAATATATTCATTATATTTTTCAATATAATGATGTGACCCTTTATGAATAGATGTATACATTAAAAAGTCTTTTTTAGTATTAAATGTATTCGTCATTAGACTAACAATTATTGCGACTACAAAGAAGTCTACAATAATTATTTTAAAATAGAAGAGTAATTTTTCTTCTCCATAATAGAAAATATAATAAACTATTGGTAATAGTGTAGGAGTTAAATGATTACCATCTAGTATTGGTACAAGCATTGCTTGAAAAGCTATTAGATATAATAGTTTTGTATCTCTTTTTTTAAGTGATACTTTATAAACAAAATAATAACACACTAATAGTATAAAAACAGTTACTACTTGAATATAGACATTATCTATAAAGGAAGACATTCCCATATAACAGAAATTAATGAAAGCTGAAAAAGCATTATTAATGATTAAGTATATTACTGTAGGAACAATTGGTATTAAGAATGATAATGCATTTAATAGATTTTTTCTATTGTCATAAATATATACTAGCATTAATGGTATTCCAATATTATGTTTAGTCATAAATATAGCTCCTATTAAAATGCCTATATATATTTGTTTATATTTATTCTTACTATCATATAATAAGAAAATTGCGAGTAATAACATTGAACAAAAAGCATTATATCTTGATAATGTTGCATTAAACATAAATACTAATAAGACAAAGATTGACTTTGTGCCAATTTTTTTATACATGAATAGAAATATTATTGAAAAAACTAAAGCATGTCCAATTTTAAAAGCAATTAAATAATTACCAAAAAAATACATTGGAATAGCAAAAATTAGGCTATAGAGTGGTCCTACAACCATATTATAATCTCGATATGGTATTAAGCCACTAGCTATGTTGTAACTAAATCCATAACCCCAAACGGTATCATAGTCAACAGCTTGAAATACTGACATGAGCATCATGGCAATAAAAAAACACATGTATATTATTATATTTTTTTTCATAATCATCACATCTTAATGATACCAAAAATAATTATTATAAACAATAATAATCTTTAAATAACAAAAAAGTAATTAATATGATATACTTGTGTTGGTGATTACTATGATAGTAAAAAACAATTATGATGAATGTTTAACTAACTTAGCATGTTCTATTAGAAAGTATTTTGAATTAGAATATAAACATAAGACATTGAGTTATATAGATGAAGTACTTGAAGAATATAAGCCTAAAAATATCATTACTATTCTTTGCGATGGAATGGGTTCTAATATTATGGATAGAGTATTAGATGCTAATTCATTTTTAAGAATTAATCGCATAAAGCCAATTACCACAGTATTTCCAGCTACTACTGTAGCTGCTACTACTTCAATGATAACTGGATATAATCCTGTAGAAACTGGAATGCTTGGTTGGAATATGTATTATAAGGACATAGATAAAACTATTACGACTTTTTTTAGTAACGATAAAGAAGACCCTGAATATAAACCTTTGCCAGAAGCAATTGCTTATAATAAAGAACATATGAATAAAAAACCTATTATTAATGAAATAAATGAAGCTGGTAAATATCAAGGATATAGTTTATTTCCATTTGGAGATAATCATTATAATTCAATTGATGATATGTTTAGTAGAATAGAGGAATTAGCAAATAAAGAAGGAATTAAGTATATTTATGCTTATGATGAAGATCCTGATCATACGATGCATGAACTTGGTTGTGATGCTGAAGAAGTTAATAGTATTATTAAAGATTTAAATAGAAGAATTGAAAGATTATGTAATAATTTAACTGATTCAGTAGTTTTTATTGTTGCTGATCATGGCCATCATAATGTAAAGAATCTATTTATTAAGGATTATCCAGATATTGAAGAGTGTCTACTTAGAAATACTTCTATTGAACAAAGAGCAGTTAACTTTTTTATAAAACCTGATAAAAAAGAGCAGTTTGTTAAATTATTTACTGAATATTTTGGTGAAGATTTTGATTTATATCCAATGACTGAAATTATTGAATCAAAATTATTTGGGGATGGAGAAGAAAATGAAATATTTAGAGATGCTTTAGGAGATTACTTGGCTATTGCTAAAACTGATAAAACTTTAATATATACTGGTGATGACATTTTAAATTCTCATCATGCTGGTTATACTGATGATGAAATTTATGTACCATTAATTATGGTAAAAACTAAGAAGAATAATTAGGAGATTATATGTATAATTTTGTTGTTGCACAAATATTTGGAATAATTGGTATAATACTTAGTGTTCTATCAATGCAAATGAAAACTAAAAAGAATATTATGATAATGCTTTTACTTTTAAACTTAGCATCAGCTTTGAATTTCTTTTTCTTAAATAGTACGTCTGGTTTTTTTGTATGTATGTTTGCAGTTTTAGAAACTTTTATTAATTATCAATTTGATTCTAAGAATAAAAATGTTCCAATATATGTTATTATATTTTATGTAGTAGTCAATATTGTTTTGGGAATGATTTCATATCATAAAGTATTAGATATAGTACCAGTAATTTGCGCTTTATTATTCTGTGCTACTGTATGTACTAAGAAAGAAGCTAATATTAGAAAAATTATGTTTGCTAATCAATCTACATGGTTAGTATATGATTTGATTGTTAAGGCTTATATGTTTGGTATTTCTAATGTTTTAACATTAATATCAATAATTATCGCATTCTTTAGATATGATTATAAAAAGAAAAGTTAATTTTTTTTTACAAAATGTATAAAATTTTCGATAGAATAATTATTATAAAAATATAAAATAATTTTAGGAGATGTTTTTATATGGCAATTGGAAATAGAATTTATACTTTAAGGAAGGAACAAAAACTATCACAAGAGAAGTTAGCCGAAAAGATAGGTGTTACTAGACAAACAATTAGTAATTGGGAATTAAATGAATCTAGTCCTGATTTAAAGCAAGCAAAAGAACTATCTAATGTATTTTGTATTAGTTTGGATGAACTAGTTGAGAATGATATAAAGGATATTTTACTTGATAAAACTAATAAGAGTAATAACAATATGCATAAGCTTAATAGAATTATGTTGGGTGTATTACTTTCATTGATGAGCTTTTTAATAGTTACAGTATTTATCTTTTTAGATATTAATAAATCTGCAAAGAAAGTAAGCGATAGACATTTAGAGTATCGTGGAATTATGGCAATTTGTGAATTAAACGATGAAACTGTATTTATTTCAACACCATCTTCAGATTATGAGAAGATTAAGAGTCTATATGAATCACAAGGCGGAAAATGTTATGACAGAGATTTGAAAGAAGAAGATAATAAAAACTAAGATATTCTTAGTTTTTTATTTTAAACTTCTTGCAAAATAATAAATATATATTATAATTATCTAGTACTAGTTATCCTACACATCCTAGTATAAAAAAGGGAAGGAGAGTTTTATGAATATTTTATTTGGTTTTATTAATATTATTGTAACTTTTAGTTTAGTAGTATTAATTGAAAAATTATTTAAAAAAGAAGGATTATATGTTTGGTTAAGCATTGCAACTATTCTGGCTAATTTAACAGTATGTAAAATGATTGATGTGTTTAGTTTTACTACCAGTTTAGGAAATGTACTGTTTGCATCTACATTTTTAGCTACTGATATTATGTCAGAAAAATATAGCAAGAAGGATGCTAAGAGGGGAGTATATGTAAGTATTTTTAGCGGTATTACTTTTATTATTATCACTCAATTAACATTATTGTTTATTCCGAGTTCAGATGATGTCGTTAATGAAGCCATGAAGACATTATTTAGTATTAGTATTAGAACTATATCTGCTAGTATGTTAATGTTCTTTATAAGCAATATGGCAGATATTCATATCTATAATAAGTTAAAAGATAAATATCCTAAAAAGATGTGGTTAAGAAATAATTTATCTACAATTTTATGTAACTGTGTTGAGAATTATTTCTTTAATACATTAGCCTTTATTGGAATATTCCCTATGTCAGTAATTATTTCTATTGCGACTACAACGACAATTATTGAAATAGTTATTGCACTTTGTGATACACCATTCTTATATCTTTCTAAAAAATTATCTTAAAATTAAAGCTATTTAATAGCTTTTTTTATTGTAAATTTACAATTAATGTTTGGTATTGTTAGAAGAAAGGATTATTATTTGATATAATAATAATGAGGTGAAACTTATGAAAGTAGTTTGTGTTGGGCATTCAACATTTGATACAACATTACCTGTTAAGGAATATCCTACTGAGAATATTAAATATCGTTTGGAACATCATATAGAATGTGGAGGGGGTCCTGCTTCTAATGGAGCTTATTTATTAGCTAAATGGGGCATGGATACAGCAATTGCTTCTGTAATTGGTGATGATTATTATGGAGATAGAATAATTGCTGATTTTGAAAAGGTTAAAGCAGATACTAGTTTTTTAGAAAAGAAAGAAAATCATCAAACTACTAGTAGTTATATTATTGCTAATATGAGTAATGGTACTAGAACTGTCTTATCATCTAAGGATGATCCGGTAAGAAAACTAAGTAAATCTTTATGCATACCAGCGGATGTTATTTTAATAGATGGAGAACATCCTGAATCTGCTCATGAACTATTAGATAGTAATCCTAGAGCATTAAGTGTTTTGGATGCTGGTAGATTAAATGATGATACTAAGGAATTAGGTAAAAAAGTAACTTACTTAGTTTGTTCTAAGGATTTTGCTGAAGAATTTTCTGAAAAGAAAATTGATATTAACAATTTAGAAGAACTTCAAAGTATTTATAATTTATTGAAAGAATACTTTGAAACTAATATTGTAATTACTTTAGAAGCTGCTGGTAGTTATACTGAAATAGATGGTGTTGGTCAAATTATTCCTTCTATTAAAGTAAAGGCTCTAGATTCTACTGGAGCTGGTGATATTTTCCATGGTGCATTTACTTACTTTATGGCTAATGGATATTCATTACTTGATACTATTAAATTTTCATCAATTACTTCAGCTATTTCTGTAACTAGAATAGGTTCTCGTTATTCAATTCCATTATTAGATGAAGTCGTAAATTATGATACAGCTATATAGTAATTTGCCATCGCTTGATCTACATGGAATGGACCGGGAATATGCTAGAATACTTATTAATGATTTTATTCGAGATAATTATCAAAGTAAGAATACGAAAGTAGTAATTATTCATGGAAATGGTACTGGAATAATAAAAAAAACTACGCAACTTACATTAAAGAGCAATAAGTTGGTAGAAGAATTTTATATAGACAATTTTAACGATGGTATAACTATCGTAACTATACGAAAAAAGCCTTGACTTTTCAAGGCTTTTTTGTTATTATAGCAAATACATGTTCACAGAGGGGAGTTTGGAAATATGCACGTGAATGATTATGAAAGAAGAGGCTTTCCATTAAGAGATTTCATATTAAAACTAATTTTAGTTATAATATTTGTCTTTTTATTGTGCTGGTTATTACCTAAGTTCATGAAACCTTCGGTTGTTAACTATAACAATAAAGATGGAAAAGCATGCACTACTAGTACTTGTGATACTACTGGAATTAGTGCATTAACATCTCAAATCTTTGCTGACAACTTAGAGAGAATGAAAGATGCAGCTATTTCATACTATACTGATGAAAGATTACCAAAAAATGTTGGTGATTCAGATACTATGACATTAAGCGATATGATTGGCAAAAAGCTTATTGTTGCATTAATTGATAAGAACAACAAAGCTTGTGATGTTGAAAAGAGTTATGTAAAAATAACTAAAGTAGATGATGAATATATCTTAAAGGTTAACTTGAAAGATAGTGAGAGAGAAGATTATATTCTAGTACATTTAGGTTGCTACACATATTGTGAAGGTGCTTTATGTCAAAAACAACAAGGTAATGTTCCAGTAAAAGGATCAGCATCTGGTCCATATGTAGCAATTAAAGGTTATATTGATCATGGAATATACTACCCACCAAGCAAGATCACACCAGTGGTATTAAAATGTCAATATAAGAATGGTAAATACTATGATAAGAATGGAAGGGTTGTTTCTAAAGCTGAATATGAGAAACAATGTATCACAAAACCAGCTAAGAAATACTATTGTGTTAAACATGATGGTAAATATTATGATGATAAGGGAAATGTAGTTTCTTATGAAAAATATAAGAAAGCATGTGAACCTGAAGAACACTATTATTGTGTATACCATAATGGTAAATACTATGATAGTGATGGTAAAGTAGTAGATAAAGCAACATTTGAGAAGGATTGTACTATTCCAGAAGATAAACACTACTGTGTTAAATATGATGGTAAATGGTATGACGACAAAGGAAATGTAGTTTCTTATGAAGATTACAAGAAAGCTTGTACCCAAGAAGAAAAGCACTATTGTGGTAAGTACAATGGTAAATGGTATGACGACAAAGGAAATGTAGTTTCTTATGAACAATATAAGAAAGCATGTGAACCTGAAGTAGAATACCTATACGAATATAAAAAGACTACCGCAGCAGAATTCTCTGAATGGACTGCATGGAGTTCTTGGGCTAAAACAAACTGTGCTACTCAAGAAATTAATTGTAGTAATAGTGATGTTAATTGTTTAAAGAAATTACAAATATATAAACAAAAACAAAAAATTGGTGAATATGATAAGACATATGCTAGACAAAGATCTAAATTAGTTAAAACTGGATCTTATACTCAAAAATCATGTTCTAAATATAATTATGTAGAGATTAATAAGACAACTTATGTTACAACAACAACAACTACATATACTGCAACTGATACAATTACTTCAGTTACACAACACTCAACTGGTGGTTGGGTATACAATGGTAGAGCAAGTTATAAGAATCCACCATCTGATAGTGCAGCTAAACACTATAAATTTGTAGGAGCTGACTATAGTAATTGTTCTGACACATGTCAAACATTACCTAATTATTATTATGATTCTTATACATATACTGGAGGTTTAAGTAGTGTATCAACAACTACAACACCAGGAAATGTTACAAGTTCTACATCAACTTCAACTACTTCAAGTACAACAACTACTCATGAAGCAAGTTGTGGTGAAATTGTAAGTAAAACAATTCCAATTTATGGTTATATTACAGTAACTGAAAAAGCTACTAGAAGAGAACCACTATATGGAACAGTTTGTTACCAAAGCACTAAGACTAGAGATTTAATTAGTGGTGAAATAACTAAATATAAATGGAGTACTGATAACGATATGACATTAATTAATAATGGCTGGGTTAAAACAGGAAACAAGAAAAGAAAGTAGGAGGAATGAAAGATGAATTCAAATATAATTAAGAATATCGTATTCTTCAATTCTAATGGTATCACTGAAGCATGTGTATTTAATACAGATGGAACAAGTAAGAAAATAACTGGTGATGAAGGATATTCACTACTAAGAGAAATAGCTAATGAAAATGGTATTAAGACTGCTAAAGAATTCAAAAAAGTATTTGCTGCAATGGTAAATAAGAAATTAGTTCATGTAGTGTCTAAAAAAGAATTTGAAGAAAAATATGAGACATATAAAGCAGAACCTAAAACATTTAAGAAAGCAAAAGCTAAAAAAAGATTCGGTGTTGGTGCAAAAGTAGGAGCAATTGCAATGTCTGCAATTATGGCTGTATCTGGTGTGACTTTTGCCTTAACTAAACATAGTAAAACTGGAAATATGCTTAAGATGAATATGTCAGGAACAACAACTGAATTAAATGATGAAGAGAAAGATCCTGAAGATAATAATTTCTATGATAGTTATACATTTGAAGAACTACAAGAAGTTACTAAAAATCAAACACAAAAGGCAGAAATGAAGAGAATTCATGATGCACTATATGGTTATAATATTGATTTTGCTAAGAATTACTTAGAAGAAGGTAAAGATATTAGAGCTGCTTTAACTTTTAGAGAAGTTGTAGCTTTATCACAAGCTTATAACAAATTTTCTCCAGAAGAGATTAAAGCAATCTTTAATGGACAAGCAATAACTGCTGCTGAATTAGATAGTGCATACAAATCAGCAACTTTACAATTAATGGGAGCTCATGTAATTGAAACTAAAGAGCATCCGGTTGATATGAGTGGAATTATTGTTAGTGAAGAAGGTAAAGAATTCTACGATAAATATCATAGTTTATTCTTAAATGCAAAAGAAGCAACTGGTGATGAAAAAATTACTGCTGTAGAAGCATTCTATGCTGAAGTACGTAATGATTTCCCAATTAATCCAGATGATCGTGAAATTGGTATTTCACATGCTTCTGCACACGCAGAGGTTGAAGCGTACAAATTATCTGTAGTACCAATGATTGCCGCTGGTGAAATAATGTGGCAAAATCTAGATATAGATGAAACATTACAAGGTGGTATTAATGCTTACTTCTTTGGAAATGTTGACCTTACTGAATTATCAAATGAAGAATTAGTTGATATAATTCTAAATGGAAACGTTGGAGTTGCGAAAGGTGAGATTGACTACTTCAATGATATGGGATTATGTAATCAAGCAGCTGATAGGTTTGAAATGGTACAACAAATTACTATGGGTGCCATCAGTAATTCTGACAAAACTAATCCAAGATTTGATCAATATGAAAATGCTATGGTTAAGGAATTAACAGATTTAGATGCATATGTAATTGATGATGCTCATCGTGATTTGTCTGCATTAGATAGATTCCAAGAAGAAGTTAACTGGCATTTTGAAATAGACGAATATGGTTATTATACTGGATCAGTTTACTATACAACTGAAACTCATACTCGTACAAGAACTTGGACAGAGACAAAAACTGAAACAAGAACTGAAGAAACTCGCGAGGAAAAAGAAATAACTGATGAAGCTAAAGAAGAAGTAGACAAAGAATTAGAAGAAGAAAACGAAAAATCTGAAGAAGAAGGTAAAAAAGAAGCCGAAGAAAATCAACAAGAAATGCAAGAAGAAGAAGACAAAAAAGCTGAGGAGATACAAGAAGAAATTAAACAAGATGAAGAAGACATGCAAGATAAAATAGAAGATGCAAATGACAAGATTGAAGAAAATCAAGAAATTTCAAAAGAAAACGAGGATAAACCTGCTGATGAACAAAAACCAGTAGATCCAGTTAATGAGGAAGATTTCGGAGATCATAATGTTGTCTTTGAGGATGAACATAAGGATGAAGAAGGCAATTTAAATGATTCAGTTGAACATATTACTACTGATGATAGTGATGTTAAGACAGAAGATGACCTTCCAGATCCAAATGAAACTGGAGCAAAATTTGATGAAGAAGGAGAAAAACAGGCAAGTAATGAATCTAAGCCAAAAGCTGCAGCTCCTGCTGCACCTTCTAAGCCAGAGCCAGCGCCTGCACCTGCTCCAGCTCCAGCTCAAACATCAGCACCTTCAAATGAAAAAGCTGTTGATGCTTACGTAGAGGACTTAGCTAACTCATCTGATGAAGATGAAGATGCTAAAGAATTACAAAAATAAAAGATAAGTTAAAACTTATCTTTTTCTTTATTATTAATTAATATTTGACAAAAAACAACATTTGTGGTATAATTTATACACATTGAAGGTACAGTGGGGATTCAAACTTATAGGGGGTTGAATATATATGAAAAACGGTTATATATTTGAGTATCTTGATGAAAATGATTTTAGAAAAAAAGAACGTTCAGTAAGAAAGTATAATATGTTAGCTTACAAGAAATTAACATTTACTTATTATCCTGAATTACGTAGTGGTAAATTTTTAGGAGAAGAAGTAAATAAGAATGAAAAAGATAAGACTGTAAGTTATGAATTACAATTACCAACTGATGAACTATTTAAAAAGGTTCATGGTCCTATTGTATTACACTATACTGTATATACTGAAAAGAATATTATTCTTTTAACTAATATTACTCCAGAAGGTATATTAGATGAAGGCCATAGAGCTGAATTATCTACATATAAAGGAGTAATGATTTCTAAAACAAATCCAGAAAAAGATATGTTTAAGATTAATTTGTTAAATATGTTAAATAAATAGAGTTAATCTCTATTTTTTTAATTTTTGGTTGCAACTAAACGGAATTTATGCTATTATTAAGTAGCACGGACCCTTAGCTCAGTTGGTTAGAGCATCCGGCTCATAACCGG
>JAFRIS010000040.1 GCA_017432665.1 Bacilli bacterium | reverse complement strand
TGGCTTTATTTATCATTGTTTTAGTAGCTGATATAATATATATGATTATTCCTGATCAAGTACTAGTATTCTTTTCAATATACTTTATTGGTTTACAGTTTTTAAATGTTGGACTTGTACAAACTCTTTATCATATTTTGACGGGTATTTTCCTTTTTGCTTTAATGTATTTGATTATGTTGGCAGGAAATAAGCTTTTTAAGAAAGAGAGTATGGGAGGAGCCGATATAAAGTTGATGTTTATTTTTGGGCTCTTGTTGGATCCATTAATGGGATGTGTTTCTATCTTTTTAGGTAGTTTTATTGCTTTACCAGTTTCTTTATACTTATTACATTCTAAACATGAACATATTATTCCTTTTGGGCCATTCTTAACATTATCTCTTTTAATTATTTATTTTGCTGGAATTACAACGCCAGATATTATAAGTTTATTTAGAATTTGACACTTAAAAGGTGTCAAATTATTGATTTAACGGCTAAAACGGCGTATTATAATATATAGGATAGAACAATCGGAGGTTATTATGAAAAAATTGAAATACAGCTTATTTTTAATTGTAGGAGCACTTTTCCTAGTCGGAGGAGCAGCTGGCCTTATTATGGCGACAAGATCCTCATATGCGGCTGGAGAGACAATAAAAAATAGTAAAACTGCTCGCTGGACTAATGATTCAAAGACAAAAGCAGATATTGATATTGTCTATCAGGCTGATTCAAATGGTGTTTTGCTTTTGGGTTCATTATGTCACTTTCATGGACTTACTAAGGAGACATTATTGGAAGAAATAAATAATGCTGCGCAAAGAAGTGATGTTACTTATTACTTGGAGGGAAGAAGTTCCTATGGTGATTTGACTAATTCAGCGGGTAATCCATTTTATTTAAAAGATGACGGTGTGTGGTACCGACTAGTTCAACAGCGGGCCCATGGTGTAGTTCCTAAAAATTCAACAATTACTTGGAATGATTTGCGTAGTGATGATGGTGAAAAGTTACTTTTTGGAAAAGATTCTACTACTTTAGGATATAACGCAACATCTCAAGGAGCTCATGCTAATGCAGAAACTTATGCTAAAGATTTACTAAGGGAGTTAATGCCTGTGGGAGACACTTGGGGAGATCCAGTAACTGGAATAGATACTATAGAAGGTTTAGGTCACAAATACGATATGATTATTTTGTCATATGACTCTTTAGTTACTTTTGCTCAGTCGGCTGATATTTATAATCAACGGTTGATGCGTAAAGTAGCTGGGCTTTTAAAGCCATATTATGACGAAAATAAAGTTATTTGGATTACACCAACTGGGGAGAATGTAATTTCGACTGAAATAGCTTCAAATTACCAAGATAATAAATATCATGCTGATTCTCCTATCAATTTGCTTACTGATAATAATAGTAATAACTATCCAAAAGATAAGGCAACATATGATGCTGATCCATGGTATTATTATCGTGGAGCATACAATGCTTGGGATAATGGATATACTGAAAGTGGAGTGCTAACTAAAAACGATATCCCTAAATGGCATGTTCCACATAATATGGTTCAAATGTGGGGCTTGTTAGATCCTAATACTTATCAGAGTGTTACTAATTTCTTGGGTCACCTGTCTAGGGTACCAGATTGGAGCGAATGGAATCAGGACGTCCCTAAAACAAGCTATGTTAATGCTGAGGATGTTCGAAATTTGATTGGACAAACAACAAGATATGATTCTTATGTTATTAGAGATACAGTAAATGAGGGATTAGTTCCAACTGATATAGATGTTTATTATTATGATGATAATGATTGGGTTAAGTTAACAAGTGGTTATACGCAAAATACTGATCAAGATCTTCTGGATGCTAATATTGTTGAGGTACAGATTACAAAATCCGAAACAATTGGTAAGCCTATTAAACTAGTTATTCATTGTGACTGCCCAAGTGGATTTGATACTAATAAGAGTGCTAGAGATACCAATGTTGGTGAGGCTACAGTTGAAACTTATGAAGGAGTTGTTAAAAAACAAACAACAACTTATCCATCACCAACGTTATTAAAATTATTTAAAGTGGAGACAGAAGTAGAACATGGTACTATTACGGAAAGCGATTTAACTGTTTCGGGTGGAACTAATAAAGTTATAAATTATAGTCCTGATACAGGATATCAATTGAAGAGTATTACAGTTGATGGTACTCCAGTAAGTATTACAAGTTATCAGAATGAATATACTTTCCCTGATATTTCTGCTGATCACCATATAAAAGTTGTTTATGAACCGAAATCAGTTAATTACTCAGTTAGATATTTAGAAAAAGGTAGTGGTACGCAGCTACATAATCCAAAGACGGGTACTGATAATGTATATGGCGATGTAATATATAGTAGTAATGAAAAGATTAAAATTAGTAACTATCACTTCGTGGAAGCTGATAGAGAGAGTATGACACTTGCAGAAGATGCAGAAGACAATGTAATGACATTATATTATCAGAAAAATATTCCTGATGATGTTGTTAAGAAGAATCAAGTTACGAAGACAAGTTCAACAGAGTCAATAAAGAAAACTACTGATATTGTTTCTTATCAGATTAAATATGAAGTTAATTTAGAGGATTATGAGGGACAAGCAAATATTGTAGTAACAGATGTTTTACAATATGGAATAGATGAACAAGGTAGTTCATTAGATGGTGGAACATATAATAGTAGTAGCAAGACTATTACTTGGACGGAATCTAAAGATGTTACGGAAAATACTGGTAATATTACTATTACTAAAAATATTCGTTTAAAATATGTTGATTATGAATTTGATGTTGATACAGTTCATAATGTAGCGATTGGTCATACTACATTGGTTCAACTAGATAATTATGAATTTGAAGATGATGATGAAGTTGATATTCCACAAGAAATTGGCAAGGTTAAAGTAACTGTTCACCATGTTGATGGTGGAGGAACTAAACTTGTTGATGATGAAGTTACTAAGTATGATCCTGGATCTAATTATTATACCAATCCTGCTCAATCATTGGTGGACACAGGATATAGTGTAACTATCCCTGGAAATGCTAACGGTACTTTAGGGGAAGATGATGTTGAAGTAACCTATATATATACTAGGCCACCAGTAGTTCCTGATCAACCTCCTGTTAAGAGTGTTGATAAGCAAAAGGCTTATGTTGGAGATGAACTTACTTATACAATAACGCAAGTAGTGCCAGAACAAGACCGAATGAATTATTATACAACATGGGCTATTGAAGATCGAATTCCAACCGGAACAGAATTTGTGATTGGTAGTGTCAAGGTCAAACGAGGAAATACTGATGTAACTAGTAAATTCCATGAAAGTATGCGTAATTATGTTCTAAAAATCGAAGCAAAAGAGGATGAATTAGCTAGACCTGATTTTTATGATAATACATATGAAATCAAGTTTAAGGTAAGAGTTACTCAGAGTAGAGATGTTATTGAAAATCAAGCAACACTTAACAATGGTTCTACAACTTTAACATCAAATAAAGTCCAAACGGAAATAGTTCATAAAATTACTACTGAAGTAGAAAATGGTACAATAAGTGCTGATAAGACAGATATAGAAAGCGGAAGCACTGAAACAATTTTCTATACTCCAGATTTAAACTGTGTTTTGAAAAGTATAGAAGTTAATGGTGAAGCAGTAAGCATTGAAGAAAACCAAGATCAATATGAATTTATTAACATTCATAAGGATTATCATATAAAAGTAGTATATGAGAAAAAAGAAGGACCAGATGTTATTGAGGAAAATGATGTTACTAAAGAGGCAGAAGTCAAGGAAATTAAGGATAAGAATGATTTGATTGACTATAATATCAACTATAACGTTGGATTAAATGGTTATGAGGGAACAGCTATAGTTTCTTTAGTTGATTATCTACCATATGAAATTGATGTTGATGCTTCTAAACTAGATGGTGGTACTTATAGTAAAAAGGATAAGACGATTACTTGGCGCGAAGAAATTACAGTAGACAAAGACGATGATTCAATTACTCTTGATAAGAATATTAAGATTCGTTATAAGAACTATGATATGACAAAGTCTAAGATTAAAAATACTGCTATTGGTAAGACCAAATTAGTTGATCTTGATAATTATGAAATAGAAGATATGGATGAAGAAGAAGTTAATAATAAGATACCAATAAAAATAACTGTTCATCATGTCGATAAGAAAGGAAAGAAGCTTGCTCCAGATGAAATAGTTACAGTTTATCCTGGTGATAGTTATAAAACTTATGCTGCAACAAAACTTGTTAAAGATGGATATACTGTAGAAGTTCCAGATAATTATGAGGGGATAGCAAAAGGAGATCTTGATGTAACATATATCTATAATAAAGAAGAGACTCCAAATACTTCGACTAGAAATATGTATCTATATATAATTATCATGTTATTATCAATTCCTTGTTTTATTATGGGTTTTGTAAAATATAAAAAATTAAAGAGGAATTAATAAATAATTTCTCTTTTTTTTATCCTTTAATTATGATAAAATAGCTTTACAAAGTTGGGTGATAATATGAAAAAAAGTATAAGCATTTTACCAGCTGATATATATGTAGTCATTAATAAGACTAAGATTGATAATGGTGATATTGATATTGTCAGTAAACTTTATCAACCAATTATTGGCTTTAC
>JAFRIS010000008.1 GCA_017432665.1 Bacilli bacterium | reverse complement strand
GACTGTTAATCAAGGGGTCCTAGGTTCAAGTCCTAGTTGGGGCGCCATTTTATTTGGCGAGTTGGTGAAGTGGCTTAACACACTGCCCTTTCACGGCAGCATTCACGGATTCGAATTCCGTACTCGTCACCATATGAATATAGACACCTTAGGGTGTTTTTTTGTTTGACATATATAGTAGTTATTATTACAATTAACTTAGATAAGGAGTGATATTATGGCTTTAAACTTTTCCTTACAAGAAATGCAAAATACTTTAGAAGTAGCTAATGAACAAACAAAGAATTATTCAGAAGCAATTGAAACATTAGATAATTGTATGAAAGAATTAGAAACTGTATTAAAGAGTAATGAAATAAAACTATATGAAGATATAATGGATAAATATAATGACAAAAGACAAACATTAATTGATGCTAAAGAACAAATGAAAGTTTTTTGTGATATGATTAATCAAAAAATAATGGAGTTAAATGAAGCAGCTGATTCTGCTAGAACTAATTTTGAATAGGGGATGAATATATGACACATAGTAATGAAATAGATTTTGAAGGAATAAAGACTTTAACTAATGAAATAAAAAGAGCAATCGAAGTTGCTGAAAGTAGTTTAGATACTATCAATAATGAAATAGTAGATGCAGTAGGGGTAGAAGGTCGTGCTTGGACTGGAAATGCTGCTGTTGCATTTAGAAATTCTTGGGATGAACTAGCTTCAAATATTAAAGATTATAAGGTTATTATTAATAATCAACTTGCTAATATTCAAACGGCTGTCGACAAGATGGCTCAGACTGAAGAAGTCCATTAATCATTGACAAAATAAGGCCGATATGCGATAATATATGTGCGGATGCAGTGAGGAATGGAGTAGTACTCAAGAGGCTGAAGAGGTGCCCCTGCTAAGGGTATAGGCCGGGCAACTGGCGCGAGAGTTCAAATCTCTCCTACTCCGCCATTTTTAAAAGTAAACTCGTAAATTACGAGTTTTTTTGTTTGTGTATTTTGTTATAGTTATTCAATAACTTTTATGATATAATTTCAATAGGGAGTGTAGTTATATGGCTAATTTAATCAGAAAATTTTTTAACGACTTTAATGACATAACTGAATACTATAATTTTTTAGTTAAAAAGACCAAAGATCATGAATATGTAGAGATAACTAACGAGTGGTTAATTGATAACTACTATTTATTGGTTGAACATAAAAATAGTATTTTAGATAATAAGAAAGAAATAGAAAGAAATGCTAAGATAATTAGAGATAATTATTCAATAATTAAAAATATTGTCAGTAAGAGAAATTACAATATTAGTTTTAAATATTTAGTTGAAGAGTTAAAGAAGTATGAAGAAGAAAACAATAAACTATTTACATATAAAGAATTGTCATATATTTTTACGACTATTGTTTTAGTGTACACTGATAGATTAAATAGTTTATGTCGTGATGAATGTCGTAAATTGATTAATAAAGAAGCCGTAGGAAACATTGTTAAAAATAATGAACATTTTACTTTAAAAACATTTATCCCTGATAATTTTGAAATTCCTAATAATACTAATTATATTTTTGAAGTTAATAATCAATTACATAGAATAGGACCTAGTAGTAATGAATTGTTTAAAGAGTTAAATGAATACTTACAAAAGAATAATGTTAGTATTAAAGAATTAATAAATGATGAATATCAAAGTAAGATTGATAATAATATTTTAATATCTAATATCTTTAGTGACTTAAAAGATATGAATGAATATTCACTAGAGAAATTATATGAAAAAGTATCTGCAGCTGAAAGATTATTATTGACAGATTCTGTATATAAAGAAATGACAATTGAATCTAAAGCTTTATATCGTAGAAGATTAGTAGAACTTGCGAAGAAAAAAAGAATGCATGAATATACTTATCTAGAGAAGATTTTTGATAAGAAAAAACATATTGGTTTTGAATTATTTAAGCAAAATAAAAATACTGCTAGAGTAGTAGTTTATCTTTTAACATTAGTAGTCTTAACAGTTATATTTACTGTATATTTAACTAAATGGTTTATTCCATATCGTATTTTAGGATTTATAGTTTTATTTATTCCTATTAGTCAGATATTTAGTCAAATTATGAATGAAATATTACTTACTACTTCTAAGACTAGAGTACTACCTAAATTGGATTATTCTAAAGGAATTCCTAAAGAATCAAAAACTATGGTAGTTATTCCTACTATAGTTGCGAATACAAATAAAGTTAAAGAAATGTTTGATACTTTAGAATTATTCTATTTGATTAATAAATCAGACAATTTGTATTTTACATTATTAGGGGATGTAAAAGCAGCTAGTGAAGAAATTATGCCATGGGATGAAGAAGTAGCTAATTATGGTAAAGAATATGCTGCTAAATTAAATGAAAAGTATAAAAAAGATATTTTCTATTTTATTTATCGTAAACGTCTTTGGAATCCTAAAGAAGATCAATATTTGGGATATGAAAGAAAAAGAGGAGCTTTATTACAATTTAACAAAATATTATTGGGAGAAGATATTGACGAAAAGAAATATTTCAACGTAAATACTCTTCATGGTAATAGATTGGGTATTAAATATGTAATTACATTAGATACTGATACTAAATTAGTTCTTAACTCAGCACTTAATTTAGTGGGAGCTATGGCTCACCCATTAAATAGACCAGTTATTGGAAAAAATGGTAAAAAAGTAGTTAGTGGTTATGGTATTATGCAACCTCGTGTTAGCGTTGATATTGAAGCTACTAATAGAAGTCTATACAGTCAAGTTTTTGCAGGTATAGGTGGATTTGATACTTATACTGCCGTTACTCCAAATGTTTACCAAGACTGTTTCGGAGAAGGTAGTTTCGTTGGAAAGGGTATTTATGACCTAGAAGTATTTAACAAAATATTAGATAATACTTTCCCAGATAATTTGATTTTATCTCATGACTTATTAGAAGGTAATTATTTGAGATGTGGATATGTATCTGATATTGAATTAATTGATGATTTCCCATCTAAATTCTTAGTTGATATTACTAGACAACATCGTTGGGCTCGTGGAGATGCTCAAATTATTGGTTGGCTAGGTAATAAAGTTAAAAACAAAAATGGTCGTAAAGTAAAGAATCCAGTTAATTTATTAGGTAGATATAAAATACTAGATAACATTGTTAGAATGTTCTTACATCCAATGTTATTATTGACATTATTTTTAGCTTTTACAGGTAGTTTTGAAATGTCTGTATTCTGGATATGTTTTGTTATCTTAGAAATAGCAGTTTCAATCTTATTCTTCTTAAAGAGTAAGATGGCTAAAAGAGAAAAAGGTAAAAAAGATGTCTATTATAAAAATTTATATTTTGGTGGAAAAAGTATTATATTAAGATCTTATATCGTTTTTGTAACTATTCCATATTACAGTAAATTATACATGGATGCATTCTTTAGAACTATGTATAGATTATTATATAGTCATAAGAATCTATTAAATTGGATTACTGCTGAAGAAGTAGAAAAGACTGTAGATGGTAGTCTAAAGAATTATATTCGTAATTTCAGTTTTAATATTATTACAAGTATTGCTTTTATTGTAATTGGTATTATAACTAATAATCCTTTAGCATTCTTATTAGCGGCAGTATTTTTAACAGGACCATTTGTTTTATATACAGTTAGTAGGACTATTGATTATCATTCAGTAGATTTAAAAGAAAGAAAAATTGAAGAAATTAAAGACTTAGCTTTAAGGACTTGGAAATATTTTGAAGATAATTTATGTGAAGAATATAATTATTTAATTCCAGATAATTACCAAGAAAACAGAGAAGAAAAACTTGATATGAGAACTTCTCCAACTGCTATAGGTTTCTCATTAAGTAGTATTGTTTGTGCTTATGAATTAGAGTTTATTGATGAAGATAAAGCTATTGATTTACTAGGAAAAATATTAACTTCAATTGAGTCTCTTGATAAATGGCATGGTCATTTATATAACTGGTATGATATTAGGACTAAAAAAGTATTAATACCAAACTTTGTTTCTACAGTGGATTCTGGGAACTTAATTGCTAATATAATTGTAGCTAGAGAATTCTTAGAAACTAAGAAAGAAGATAGGTTAGTTAAGGTTTGTGATAAGTTAATTAAAGGTGCTAATTTCAAAAAACTTTATACAAAGAAAAATGTCTTTAGTATTGGTTATGATGAATTTGAAGGTAAACTATCAATTTACAATTATAATAAGTTTGCTAGTGAATCACGTTTAACTAGTTATTTAGCTATTTGCTTAGGAGATGCTCCTAATAAGCATTGGTTCTCATTAGATAAGTCATTAACTACTTATAAAGGACATAAGGGGCTTATTTCTTGGTCAGGAACAGCATTTGAGTATTATATGCCATTATTATTTATGAAGAATTATCATAATACTTTAATGGATGAATCATATAACTTTGCTCATTTCTGTCAAAAGGATTATGTTAATAGAGTATCTCATAAACTACCTTGGGGTATTTCAGAATCAGCTTATAATGAACTAGACAATTCTTTAAATTATAAGTATAAAGCTTTTGCAACTCCACAATTAAAAGCAAAAGAAGATAAAGAGAATAGATTGGTTCTATCACCATATTCATCGTTAATGGCCATGGAGATGTTCCCAGAAGATGTTTATGAAAATATTAATAAGTTTAAAGACTTAGAAATGTATGATAATTATGGATTATATGAAGCCTATGATTATGATAATAGAGGAGTAGTTAAATCTTATTTTGCTCACCATCAAGGTATGAGTTTATTAGGAATAACTAACTATTTAAAATCAGGAGCTATTAAGAGATATTTTCATTCAAATGTTAATATTAGAACCTTTGAAATTTTATTAAAAGAAAAAGTTCAAGTAAAGACAAGCATTGATATGAAAATGGCTAGATATAAGAAGTATAACTATAAGAAAGAGATAGTTGAAAATGATATTCGTGCTTTTGATTATATTTCTTATTTACCAGAAATGTCAGTATTATCTAATAAAAAATATTCATTAATTATGAATGATAGAGGAGATAGTTTCTCTAGATATAGAACTTTACAATTAAATAGGTATCGTAAAGTTACTGAGCAAGATTATGGTATATTCTTATTCATTAAAAACTTAAATACTAATTATATTTGGAGTAATACTTATGCTCCTATGAATGTTAAACCAGAAAAGTATGAGGTGGTATTTGCTTCTGATAAAATTAAATTTATGCGTAAAGATAAAGATATTACTACTAAGACTGAAATAACTGTTTGTAAAAATCATCATGCTGAAATAAGAAAAATTACTTTTAAAAATGAAAGTGATCAAGATGTTAAATTAGAATTAACAAGTTATACAGAACCAATTCTTTCTGAGAATATGAATGATGTCAGTCATAAAGTATTTAATAATATGTTTATTAAGACTGATTTTAATCCTGACACTAACAGTTTAACTGCTAGAAGAAAAGCTAGAGGAGAATCTAATCTAAGTAGTTATATGGTAACTAGATTAATAATAGATAACCCATTAGATAAATATTCTTATGAAACAGAAAGATTAAACTTTATTGGTAGAGGTAATGTAATTAATAACGCTGATGCTTTAAATAAAGAATTATCTAATCATGCTGGTGATAACTTAGATCCTGTTTTATCATTAAGAAATCAAGTATCAGTCCCAGCTAATGGTTCAACAATTGTCTATATGCTTGTAGGATTTGGTAGAAGCAGGGAACAAATTGCTGATATTATAGATAGTTATAATAATTCTTATGAATTAGAAAGAGCTTTCTTAGTTTCTAGTTTAATGAATACCATTAATACTAAGAACATGAATTTAAATGGAGAAATGATGAGAACATTTAATATCATGCTAAATTATTTGTATCAGACAACTCGAATATCAGTTTCTGAAGAAAGAATGAATTACTTAAGAAAGAATGCTCTTGGACAAACAGGTTTATGGAAATATGGTGTCAGTGGAGATAGACCAATTATTACTGCTGAAATTACGGATATTAGTGGTATGAGTTTTGTCTATGATATTTTAAAAGCATTTGAGTATTTTAAAAATAAATCTATCTTTGTTGATGTAATAATTATTAATAAAGAAAGAGGGCAATATGCAGAGGTTATTGAAAAGACTGTCAAAGATGAAAAATACCGTATGTATACTTTAAATAGTTTCTATCATACACCTGGTAGTATTACTGTTATTAATGCTGAAGATATTACTAAAGAAGATCAAAGTTTATTAGATATTGTTCCTAGATTAAGATTTGTAGTAAGTGATCACATTAGTTTAAAAGAAGCAGTAGAAGAACTACAAGAAAAGAATACTATTACTGAGTATCAACCAACAGAAATAGAAGAAAATATACCAATTGATAAAAAAGAAAGATTAACTTTGGATAATGGTTTTGGTGGATTTAAAAATAATGGTAAAGAATATGTTATTTATAATAAGAATACTCCTATGCCATGGTCCAATATAATTGCAAATGAGAATTTTGGTACTATAGTTACTAACAATGGTTGTGGATATACTTATGCTTATAACTCTGGAGAATTTAAAATATCTTCATGGACTAATGAAATGGTAATTAATGACCAGAGTGAAGGATTTAAATTCAATGGAAAAAGATTTGATCCTGAAAAATGTACTCATGGATTTGGATATAGTATTTTAGAAAGTGAAACAGAAGAGTTTAAACATGAAGTAACAGAATTTGTAGCTAATAAGGAAACTGTTAAGATTTACTTAATGAAGTTAACTAATAAGAAAAAGAAAGCTAGCAAAGTAGATATTGAATTCTGGATTAATCCAACTTTTGGTAATTTTGAAGAGAAAACTTCTCGCCATATACTTACTGAATTTATGGGATTAGACAATTATTTGAAAATGCGTAATGTATATAGTATTAATTATGGAGATGTAAATGTCTTTATGACTTCATCAGAGAAAATTAAGTTTGCTGAATGTAATAAAATGTTAATTAAAAGTATTGTTGTTGAAGCTAACTTAGAAGCTGATGAAGAAAGAACGCTTGTCTTTGCTATGGGATGTAGTCAAAGTGATAAAGAAAATTTGAATTTAATTAAGACATTTACTAATATTTCTAATTGTAAGAAGGAATTAAAACAAGTAAAAGATGAATGGCATAAAACATTGAGTACTGTTCAAGTAAAAACACCGGATGAAAGTTTTGATTACATGGTAAATGGTTGGTATTTATATCAAACTATTTCCGCAAGAATTTTAGCAAAAGCAGGATTCTATCAGGTAAGTGGAGCTTTTGGTTATCGTGACCAGTTACAAGATTCTATGAATATTGTTTTAGTAAATCCTAAATATACAAGAAGACAAA
Source organism: Bacilli bacterium (assembly GCA_017432665.1). Taxonomy (GTDB): domain Bacteria; phylum Bacillota_I; class Bacilli_A; order RF39; family UBA660; genus UBA3789. The sequence continues at coordinate 36,171 of JAFRIS010000008.1, read as the reverse complement.
TCTTAATTAATGCTGCTCATCAATTTGAAGAAGGAGATGTTCTTCATTGGTGGCATGAGATTAATCATTTTGGATTAAGAAGTAGATATAAAGATGATTTCTTATGGTTAGTATACGCAACAATTAATTATGTTAAGACAACTAATGATTATGATATTTTGAAAGAAAAAGTACCATATGTATTAGGTGAAAAACTAAGCGATTATGAAAATGAAAAAGGCATAGTATTTAGTTATTCAGATCATAAAGAAACATTGTTAGAACACTGTTTAAAATCATTAGAATTATCTATGACATCGCTTGGTAAACATAAAATACCTTTAATGGGTGGTGGAGATTGGAACGATGGTATGAATCTTGTCGGTATTAAAGGTAAAGGAGAAAGTGTTTGGTTAGGATTCTTCTTATATAATATTATTGATATGTTTGTTGATATGATGAAAAAATATGATTCTAAATTTGATGTTACAGAATATATTTCATTTAATAATGACTTGAAAGAAGATCTTAATAAAAAGACTTGGGATGGTAATTATTATCTAAGAGCTTTCTTTGATAATGGTGATAAACTAGGTAGTCATGAAAATAATGAGTGTAAGATTGACTTAATATCACAAAGTTTTGCTATTATTAGTGGAGTAGCTCCTAAGGATAGAGTTCAAAAATCAATTACTTCAGTTGAAGAACAATTAGTTGATAATAAGAATAAAATTATTAAGTTATTGACTCCGCCTTTTGCAAAATCACTTAATAACCCGGGGTATATTATGAGTTATCCTAAAGGTATTCGTGAAAATGGTGGTCAATATACACATTCGGTTGCTTGGTATTTAATGGCTTTAATTAAAGCTGGATATCATGATCGTGCATATCGTTATTATCAAATGATTAATCCAGTTAATCGAACTAAAAATGCTCAATATGTTGAAAAATATAAGGTAGAACCATATGTAATTGCCGCAGATATTTATTCATCTGAAAACTTCCCAGGAAGGGGAGGTTGGACATGGTATACTGGTTCAGCTGGATGGTTCTATAAAGTTGGTATTGAAGAGATATTGGGTATCAAAAAATATGGTGATAAATTAAAATTAGAACCAAAAATACCAATTGCTTGGGATGGCTTCAAAGCTGTATATCGTTATCAAAATACAGATTATAATATTGAAGTTAAAAAAAGCAGTAAAGAATTGATTGAATTAGATGGTAAAAAAGTTCATTCAACAATTAGCTTGATTGATGATGGTAAAGAACATCAAATTATGGTTTATGTAACTAAGTAACTTTACACTCTGGTTTTTCATAAGTGTAAAGTTACTTGAATAACCATTCTGAATATATTAAAATTAATATAGAGGAGATGATTTTAATGAGTAGTTTTTTAGAGGTTGATCCACGAAGCTTACATAGCACTGCTACCAAGTATGCTGATATTGCTACAGAGGTTCGTAGAATTTTTAATGATGTTAATAATTCTATGGAAACAATTACTTCAAGTGCAGTATGGCAAGGTCAATCATCAAAGGCGTATATAAATTCATTTAGTAATTTAAAAGCACGTTTAGACCTTCACATAAGTCAATTAGAGGAATTGGGTCCTAGAACAGGTCAAGTGGCTACTAATTATCAAGATACTGATAAAGAAAATGAATTGGCTGCAAAACAATTAGAAGGTGGTGATTACCGTGCCTAAGCCTAGTGGTAATGATGCTGAAATTAAACAAGTATATTTAAGTATGCGTACTGAAATTGATAGATTGCAGAGTAATGTAAATGCAGCAGTAACAAGTATGGAAACTTACAGAACTACTACTGTAAATATGGATTGGCGTGGAGATGCCGCAGATGCAGTACAACCAATATTAGACGAAATATATGTTGATATCAAAGAGTTAAAGAATACAATAGATGCTTTTAAAGAAAGAGCAACTAAAGGTGCTGAAGAAATGCAACAAACATCTGCAGCTAATGTTAAAGAAATTGAAAGAATTAAAGCGTAATTATAAAAGGACTAAATCATTGATTTAGTTTTTTTTATGCTATAATAAGTTTGGTGATAATATGGACTTACAAAAAGATAAATATATTATAGTTGAAATAATACCTACACATAGTAGAAGTGATAAGGGCTTTATTGCTCAAATTAGTGCTTTAAAACTAGAAGGAATTAAGCTTATAGATCGTTTTGATTACCGTGTAAATAATAATTTGATTGAAAATGATGATATTAAAAGAATAATTAGTTATGATAAAGATATGTTTACTTATGCTAACAGTATTTATTTTATTATTAATAAATTCAAACATTGGGTAGAAGATTATCCTTTACTTATCTTAGAAAATTCTTATACTTTGGATTATTTAAAAGAACTAGATAATTCTAAAGAAATGATTTATTCATATTTAAATTTAGAATACAAACCAGATATATTTTCTGAAATAATTGATAAATATAAGTTGGAACCAAGTAACCATTTAGTTGATCTTTTATATGAAGCAATTATTTATGAGGGAAATAATAAATAATATGATATAATTTAATTAGGGTGGATGAATATGAATTATGCATGTAATGATGGAGCTTCAATAGCCTTTTTAGTAGTATTTAAAAGAATTATGACTATAATTCAATTAGCAGCTCCTATACTATTACTAATATCAGTCACTTTTCTTTTTATTAAGATGATGAGAAATCCTGATGATAAGAAAGGTCTTAAAAGAATTCAAAATGCTTTTATAGCATTCATAATAGTTTTTATGATTCCTACATTGGCTAAGTTTGTTTTTAATATAACTTCAGCAGAATCAAAAATAGGAAATTGTTTAGAAGAAGAGGAATTGAGTTCTCTTGAAGAGAATATTTTTCAAGGATCGAGTTATATTGAAATAGATGATAATAAAAACATGCAGCCAATTAATCCTGATCCAAACGGATATGAAGATAGTGCTCCAAAGCAAAGTGGAGGATCTGACATTGTTACTGCTCCTTCTACTGGAAATGCAGTTTATTTCTTAAATGTTGGTGCTTCATCAGATGCTATATTAGTTCAAGATGAAGGAAAATTTGGTCTTATAGATACAGGTATTTGGGGTAAAGCAAGTTATGTTGTTAAGCAGTTAAAAATATTAGGGGTAAGTGAATTGGATTTTGTTTTAATTACCCATGCTCATGGTGATCATACTGGTGGATATAATAAAGTAATGGATAATTTTAGAGTAAAGCAATTTTTTACTAAAACTGATGGAGCTAATCATAATGGAACTTATCGCAGTATGATTAGAAAAGCTCAAAGTAAAGGAACTTATGTTTGTGATGTTGCGAATCCTCAATGCCAAAGCTTTAACCTAGGAAATATTCATTTTAATTTGTATAATACACAATTTTTAACTATGGGCGGACTTAGTTCAGCTAACCATACAAGATTTGAAAACGCTAATAGTATTTGTGCAGTAGCAACTTATAATGGAAGAAGGGTGTATTTTTCTGGAGACATAGGAAATTATTTTGGTCAAAAAAGAGAAAGTATAACTGATAGACAAGTTGGGGATATTGATGTTTATAAAGTTGCACATCATGGATATGTATCATTTAATAATAATCAAGACGCTGTTAACTATTTAAAAGCTGATTATGCAGTAATAACAAATACTAGAAAACCATCTAATGTCGCTTTAAGTAGAATTAGAAGGGGTGCTGGTAAAACTGTTCCTGCATACTACACTGCTGAAGGAACAGTAGTTATGACTATTGATACAAATGGAACAATTAATTTTACTAGATAAAAGAGGAAAAGACTTTCTTCTTTTTTTATGATATAATATAGATAGTTGGAGAGTGATTGGATGATAAAATTTGATTTTAACACCTATGTAAATTCGTTTATTGATGAAAATGATTATAAAACTTTAATGAATCGTAAAGAAGAAGTATTAGATAAATTTAATAATAGTACTATGACTGGTTGGACTAAAGAAATTAGTGAAGAATTAAAGAATGATTTAAAGAATACTGCTAAAAGTATTAAGAATAGTTTTGATTGTTTAGTAGTAATTGGTATAGGAGGATCATTCCTAGGTAGTTATGCATTTGATAAGATGTTTAGAAGCTATTATAATGATTCTAAATTTGAAATTATTTATGCTGGAACAACTCTATCTAGTAAATATTTAGATGAATTAGTAGAGTATTTAAAAGATAAAAATTTCTGTCTAAACGTTATTAGTAAAAGCGGTAGTACTATGGAAACTACTATTACTTATAAAGTTTTAAAAGATTTATTAAAAAGAAAATACCCAGAAGAATTAAATAGTCATATTATTGTGACTACTGATAAGAATAAAGGGCCTCTTCGTGAAGAAGTGAATAAAGAAGGATATAAATCATTTGAAATACCTAATGATATTGGTGGTAGATATTCATTTATTACTCCAGCTCACTTATTACCATTAGCTATTAACTATGATTTAGATGCGATAGTTAAAGGATATTACAAAGGAAAAAGATTACTAGACCAAGCCTATGAATATGCTGTTATTAGAAATTGTCTGTTTGATAAGAGAAAGTTTGTTGAAAACTATTGTGTTTATGAAGAAAATATGAGTTATTTTACTGAATGGTTAAAACAATTATATGGAGAATCTGAAGGTAAAAACGGTTTGGGTATTTATCCAACTTCAACTGTTCATACAAGAGATTTACATTCACTAGGACAATTTATTCAAGAAGGTAATAAAATTATTTTTGAAACATTTATTAAAGTGACTAATTCTCCTAATTATGTTGATTATAATGGTAGAGAATTACATGAAATAAATAACTTAGTTTTAGATTCTGTAATGCGTGCACATTTCAGTGGTAATGTACCATGTTTAGAAATAGAATTAGATGAAATGAATATTGAAAATATTACTTCATTAATGTATTTCTTTATGTTAGGTGCTGCCTTCAGCGGTTATTTGTTTGGAATAGATCCTTTTGATCAACCTGGTGTCGAAGTCTATAAAAAAGAAGTTAGAGAAGCTTTAAAATGAAAAAGAAATATTTAATTATAATAAGTTTGTTACTATTATTTGTTCTAGTAACTACTTTAGTATTAACAAATAATATAAATGGTTTTGATGATGCTATTTATAATACTATTATTAGTATACGCAATAATTTTTGGGATATGTTTTTTAAAAGTATAACGAAGTGTGGTAATACAATTACTATCATTGTATTAGTAGTAATACTATTCTTCTTTATTAAGGATAAATATCGTCTTATGCTAGTAAGTATACCAATTATAACAGTATTATCAAATCAAGTTTTAAAACATATTTTTATGAGACCAAGACCAGATCATTTAAGATTAATAAAACAAGGCGGCTATTCTTATCCATCAGGACATGCGATGATAAGTGTTGCTATATATGGATTCTTAATTTACTATATTTATCACAAAGTAAATAATAGATATTTAAAAGTGTTTTTAATAAGTTTATTAAGTATTTTAATTATTTTAATTGGAATAAGCAGAATCTATGTAGGAGTTCATTATCCTAGTGATATTCTAGGAGGTTATATACTATCACTACTAATCTTAATATTAGTAATATTGGGGGTAGATAAATATGATAAAAATGGTAGTAAGTGGTTTCTATAATACTATTATTGATAGAGAAGAAGCCATCCCAACAAGTACAGTACTTGAAATTGATCGAATTAGAAATAAGAAAGTAATTTTTGCGATTTGCACTAATAGATTCTATCAAGAAATATTAGATTATAATCATGATTTTCATTTTGTAGATTATATAATTTCTTTGAATGGTAGTTATGTTTATGATGTCAATAAAGATAAATGCCTATTTAAGAAAAAAATATCTCAAACTAATTTAAATAAAATTAGTGAGTTATTTGCTGGTTATAAAATTAATTATTATACTGAAACAGAGGTATATAAAAAGATAGTAGATAAAGATATTTATAAAGTGGAAGTAGAAATAGATAATAGGGAAGAAATAAATAAATTAACTAAGATTAATCTTAATTATTCTATTTTTGAATTTAATAATAAAATGTATTTAGAATTTACTAATAATAAGGTTAGTATGTTTACTGGTGTTGACCAAATTAGTTTGAGGAATAATATTTCTTTAAATGAAGTATTAGTAATAGGCGGTAATGAAAGTGATATAGAACTTGTTAGTAATATTCCTCATAACTATGTTGTTGCTAATGCTAGTAAAGAACTAATGAAATTTGCTAAAAAGAAAACTACTTCTCGTGATGAAAAAGGAGTAGAACAAGTCATAAAAAAAGTATAGGAGTAGACTATGAAACTAGTAGTAAAAAAAGAGGGCGAATTACTAGATTATTTATATAATAATTTGGATATGCCTAAGAAGAGAATAAAACAATACTTAACGCATGGAGCTATTTATGTAAATAATAATAAAACTACTAAGTATAACTATAAACTAATTCCAGGCATGAAAATAGTAATTGATACTGATAGTAAAGGCAAGGCAGAATTGCCTTTTGATATTTTATTTGAAGATGATCATATTATTGTAGTAAATAAGCCTAGTGGGTTACTTACTATCGCAACAGAAAAAGAAAAAGATAGAACTTTGTATCATATTGTTAGAGAATACTTAGTTAGTAAAGATAGAAATGCCAAAGTGTTTATAGTTCATAGATTAGATAAAGATACTAGTGGAATAGTAGTACTTGCTAAAGATATGAAAACTAAAAATAAACTTCAAGAAAATTGGAATGACTTTGTTAGTTTAAGAGAATATACTGCTATTGTACATGGCCATTTAAAAAATAAAGAAGATCGAATTGTTCAGTATTTAAAAGAAAATAAAACTAACTTAGTATTTCCTGTAAAAAATGGAGATGGAAAAGAAGCTATTACTAATTACAAAGTAATAAAAGAAAACAGTCATTATTCATTAGTAAGTATCACAATTGAAACAGGACGTAAGAATCAAATTAGAGTAGCTTTTAATACTTTAAGACATCCAATAGTTGGAGACAATAAATATGGAGATATGAAAGATGATAAATCTAGACTATATCTACATGCTAATAGATTAAAGATGTATTATCCAGAATTAAAAAAAGATATTTTATTTGAAACAAGCATTCCTAGTGAATTTAAGAAACTTATGAACAAGGAGTAATTATGAAAAAATTATTAATACTAATCTTAATTATTGGATTAGGTGTAGGAGGATATTTTTATCTTAATCAAGATAATACTCCTAAAAAAGAAGTAAATAAAGAGACTAAAAAGGTAATTGCTTTAAAAGATGAAGATGTTAAGAACTCAATATTTAATAAATATTATGAAGAAGCAATTAAAGTAGTAGACGAAATGTCTACAGAAGAAAAAGTGGGTCAATTATTCTTAGTTAGATATGCATATGAAGATACTGAATATCTAAGTAATTTTAATCCTGGTGGTTATATATTATTTGCTAAAGATTTTGAAGATCATACTAAAGAATCTATGAGAAAAGAATTAAATAAAGTAAATGAAAAAAATAAATATCCTCTTATCTTAGGTGTTGATGAAGAAGGGGGATTTGTTACTAGAGTTAGTAGATTTAAAGAATTTAGAAGTGAAAAGTTCAAAGCACCTAAAGATTACTATGAAGAGGGTGGAGAAATCCTTTTAAAGCAAACCGAAGAGGAAAAAGCAAAATTATTAATGAATATAGGACTTAATTTAAATTTAGCTCCTGTAGCTGATGTTTCTACAAATGAAAATGATTTTATTTATAATAGAACATTTGGAAGAAATGCTAAAGAAACAAGTGAATTAATAAAGAAAATGGTAAAGGTAGCTAATGAAATTAATCTTAATTCATGTTTAAAACACTTTCCAGGATATGGTAATAATGTAGATACTCATACAGGTGTTGCTATAGATGAAAGATCTTATGAGAGTTTTAAAGAAAAAGACTTTTTACCTTTTGAAGCAGGTATTAAAGAGGGAGTACCATGTGTATTAATTGCTCATAATGTTGTTAAAAGTATGGATTCTGAGTACCCAGCATCGTTGAGTAAAAAAGTAATTGATGAATTAAGAAATACATTAGGCTTTACAGGTATTGTAGTTACAGATGATTTAGCTATGGAAGCAGTAAAAGCATATGTTGAAGATGGAAAAGCTGCCACATTAGCTATTAATGCTGGTAACGATATGATTATAACTAGCGATTTTGTAACAATGTATAAAGAAGTGTTAAAATCAGTTGAAGATAAAGATATTTCAATTGAGACAATCAATAAAGCTGTTATTCGAATAATAGCTTGGAAATATTCTAGTGGAATTATTTAAAATTACTTGAAAAAACACTATATAAAAGATAAAATAGAGTAGTATTGAAAAGAGGGATATTATGACAGATAGAGAATTATTTAAAGATAGTAAAAAATATATAGGTAAAGAAGTTGTTTTAGAAGGATGGATAAAGAATCATCGTAAACAAAAGGAATTCGGATTTATTTCTTTTTCAGATGGAACTTTCTTTACTCCTGTTCAAATAGTTTATGATAATAAATTAAAGGATTTTGATGAAATACAAAAATTTCATATAGGAAGTTCTATTAAAGTAATTGGTAAGGTAGTAAAATCTCCGAAAGAAGGACAAGAGTTTGAGGTTCAAGCTAAAGAAGTTGTTTTACTTGGAGATTGTCCAGAAGATTATCCAATTCAACCTAAAAAGCATTCAAGAGAATTCTTAAGAGAACAAGCTTATTTAAGACCAAGAACTAACTTGTTCCAAGCTGTATTTCATATTAGAAGTAAAGCATCTTTTGCAATTCATAAATATTTTCAAGAGAATGATTATGTTTACTTTCATGCTCCTTTAATTACAGCAGCAGATTGTGAAGGTGCTGGTGAAATGTTTAAGGTTACTACTTTAGATCTTGATAATATTCCAAAAGATAAAGATGGTAAAGTTGATTATTCAAAAGACTTTTTTGGTAAACAAGCATCACTTACTGTATCTGGTCAATTACAAGCAGAAACATTTGCTTTAGCTTATACTAAAACTTATACATTTGGCCCAACATTTAGAGCAGAAAATTCTAATACTAAAACACATGCTAATGAGTTTTGGATGATTGAACCAGAAATAGCTTTTTGTGATTTAAATATGGATATGGACATCATGGAAGAAATGCTTAAATATGTTGTAAAGTATGTATTAGAAAATTGTCATGAGGAATTAGTTTTCTTAGATAATTTTGTAGAAAAAGGTTTATTAGATAAATTGAATCATTTAGTTAATTCTAAAGCTATTAGACTTACACATCATGAAGCAATTAAATGTTTAATTGAATCTGGAAAGAAATTTGAATTTGAACCAAAATATGGTGAAGACTTAGCTCGTGAACATGAAAAGTATTTAACAGAAGAAAAGTTCAATGCTCCTGTATTTGTCTATAACTGGCCAAAAGATATTAAAGCATTCTATATGAGACTTAACGATGATAATGAAACTGTAGGTGCAGTAGATTTATTAGTTCCAGGTAGCGGAGAATTAATAGGTGGTTCTCAACGTGAAGAACGTTTTGATGTTTTAGTTAAACGTATGAAAGAAATGGATATGTCACAAGAAGGATTAGAATGGTACTTAAAACTAAGACAATATGGTGGATGTGTTCATTCAGGTTTTGGAATGGGATTTGAAAGATTAATCATGTATTTAACAGGAGTTGATAACATTAGAGATTCTATTCCATACCCAAGAACACCAGGAAATTGTAACTATTAAAATATTGCTTTACAGTAAATACTGTAAAGCTTATTTTTTTTTGACACTTATAATGCTATAATATAAAATGACTGGAGTTATTTTTATGGAAATATTAGATGTCAAAACTCATATAGGATTAATCAGAGAAAAGAATGAAGATTCAGTTCTTGCTGTTACCCATAATAAAAACAAAAGCATTAAAATGCTATTAGTCGCAGATGGCATGGGTGGTAGAGAACATGGCGAAATTGCTGCTGGTTATGTAACTGAATCTTTAGAAAAATGGTTCCAAAGCAAAGATGTTAAGGATTTAAACAATACTGATCATATTGCTGAATTATTAACAAGATATGTTAAAACATTAAATAATAATTTAGTAAAAAAATATGGCGTTGATAAATTAGGAACGACATTAACTTTGGCTCTTGTTAATAAAAAGAACACAATACTTCTAAATGTAGGTGATTCTAGAGGGTATATTTATAAAGATAAAAAATTAATTCAAGTAACAGAAGATGATTCTGATGTTTGGATGTATTATAAATATGGTGAAGTAAAAAAAGATGATTTACGTTATTTTTCAAACAATAATATTGTTACTGCTTGTATAGGTATATGTAAAGAATTGTGTCAAGTCTCAACTACAATAATTGATAATGATTATGAATTGTTAATTCTATTAACAGATGGAGTAACAGATATAATTACCGATACTAAGATTAGAAATTTAATTAGAAAAGTATCTAAAGATAATTTATTAAATAGCATTATTGACGAGGCTGTTTATGTTGATCAGAATTTAAAAGTACCTAATAGATTGAAAAGAAAATTTTTAGCTAATTATATTGTTCCTTTCAAAGGAAGAGATAATGCTAGTGGAGCTATATACATAAGAGAAGTGTAAACTTCTTTTTCATTTGACACTTACTTTACTTTTAAAAATTAAAAATTCTATATTTATGTTATACTGGTTATAGTAGAATGTTTGAATGTATGGAGGGAGATACTATGAAATTAGATAATAAAGTATGTATTGTAACTGGCGGAGCTATGGGCAATGGTTTAGGAATTGTCGAAGTTTTTTTAAAGTATGGAGCAAAAGTAGTAATATTTGATTATTCAGATCAAGTATTTGAAACTGTAAAAGAAAAGAACAATCCCAATTTAATAGGTTATAAAGTGGATATTAGAGATAAAGAGACTATTGATAAATATGTAGCAGAAGTAATTGAAAAATTTGGTAAAATTGATGTTTTAGTAAACAATGCTGGTGTTTGTCAATTAGAGAAATTTGTCGATATGGATGATGCTATGAGAGATAATCATTTCGGCATTAATATTATTGGTACTTGGAATGTTTCTAAAGCAGTAGTTCCTCATATGATTGAAAAGAAGTATGGAAAGATTGTTAACCTAAGTAGTGTTACTGGACCAATGGTTGCGGATAGTGGAGAAGTAGCATATGCAACTACTAAGTCTGCTGTTTTAGGATTTACTAAAGCTTTGGCAATGGAATTAGTTACTGATAATATTTGTGTTAACGCTATTATGCCAGGTTACGTTTTAACACCAATGGTAGAGAATATGGCTAAGGCAACTGCACCAGAAAATCCACAAAGTATTATTGATGGTATAGCGGAAGGTATACCGATGGGAAGATTAGGAACTATTCACGAAGTTGGAGAGTTGGCTGCTTTCTTAGCAAGTGATGAATCTAGTTATATTACTGGGCAAGGAATTGTTATAGATGGTGCTAGTACTCTTCCTGAGACAAAAGTAGTTGGAGTATAAATTTATTTAAGATATAATTAAAGAGGAGAGATTTTAATGGATGTATTATTAATGGCAGCAGCTTTGCCAGTAATTGCATTATGCTATTACATATATTCTAAAGATCAACATCGAGAACCAGTAAAATTATTATATAAATTACTAGGCTTTGGAGCTTTAATCACTATTCCGGTAATTGCTACAGAATTAGTACTAAACGAATTCTGTGATACTGATAAAGTTCTTAGTTTTTTGAGTATCTTTATCAAAGTGTTTATCGGAGTAGCCCTAGCAGAAGAAGGTTTTAAATGGTTGATTGTTAAAGTTAAGGCTTATAATAATCAAGAATTTGATGAAATTTATGATATTATTGTTTATTCAGTGTTTGTATCTTTAGGTTTTGCTTTAGTAGAAAACATATTATATGTTTTTAAATATGGATTTGGAACTGCAATAGTTCGTGCACTTTTAGCTGTCCCTGGACATGCTTGCTTTGGTGTACTTATGGGATTCTATTTATCTAAAGCAAAAGTAGCTAGTTTAAATAATAATAAAGCAATGACTGTTAGAAATACAGCATTTAGTTTATTAGTACCAATGCTATTTCATACAATTTATGATTCATTACTAATTTGGGCTGAAAATATAAAATTAGCTATACAAGAAAGTATAATTAAAGGTCTTACTATTCCGACACTTCCAAAGGCAAGTACAATTACATGGTCATTCTTATTGTTTGATATAATTATGGTGGTTCTTTGCTTTATAATAGTTAATAAAACTTCTAAAGTTCAACAAAATCTTAGTGAGAATTTAGAAGCTGGAAGTATTGTTAATAATGATGGTAAAATTAAATTAGTAGAAACACAGGCAGCGCCAACTAGTATTAATTTTTGTCCATTATGTGGTACAAATGTAACTAATAGTAATTATTGTCCTAAATGTGGATTGAGAATAAGATAATAATAAATGTGTTATAATATATTTGAGGTGGAGTTATGAATACTAGAAAGAATATGACTTTTCCAATCGTTTTAACTTTTATAATTATCGCAATAATTGTTTATTTATTTGCTAATATAAAACAATCAGAAGTTAGTTGCGAAAAAGTTAAAACATTTGATGGAGATGTTCGTTTAACAGAAAGATTTGTCGCAGTAACAGACGGAAAAGAAATAGACAGTATTAGATTAACTAAAGTAATTGTTTTACCAGATAAGTATTTAAAAGATGATCATTATCTTGAAGGATTTAGGAATGCTTTATCTAATACATTAGAATACTTAGGAGATAAAGTTAAATATACTATGGGTACTGATCGTATTACAGTTAATATTGAAGTTAATAAAGATGAAATACTATTATTAGATAATATTAATTTTGTTACTAATGAAGATTTAGAAATAGTTATTAATTCTAATACTAAGAGCAGTGAAGTGATAACTCTATCTGTAGGAGATCATTATACAGATGGAGAATTAATGACTAGATTTAAAAATAATGGATATAATTGTAAATAATGGAAGAATATAATGTTGATGAATTAGTAAATAAAATTGATTTTAATAGTGGTAAATTTAATGATATAGGCAATGGCATATTACTTACTAATAAAGAAATAGAAGTACTAGAAAGATATAATATTTCATATAAAAATTGTCATAGTCTAAAAGATATTATCTTCCAAGTAGAAGAGTTAATATCAGAAATGGACATTGTTGATGAAGATTTAGAGTACATATCTGATACCATTTCTGAAAGAGATTATTATCAAAACACAAATAAGTAATTTGTGTTTTTCTTTTTATGTGAAATTTGATATAATTATAAAGAGAAAAGAGAGTGATGATATGATTTATTTAGATTATAGTGCAACAACACCAGTAAATGATCAAGTACTAGATACTTATGTAAAAGCAACTAAAGATTTTATTGGTAATCCTAACTCTTTACATAAGATAGGTGTAGAAGCTAAAAAATTAATAGATGCTAGTACTGAACAAATAGCTGATATCTTAGGTGTAAAACCATCTGAGATTATTTATACTAGTGGGGCTAGTGAATCTAATAATACAGCTATTAAAGGTGTCTGTTTAAAATATGCTAATAGAGGTAAACATATTATTACTACTGAGTTAGAACATTCATCTATCGTTGCTCCATTGAATTATTTAACTACTTTGGGTTATGAAGTAGACTTTGTAGCATTAGATGAAAATGGAAAAGTAGATTTAGATGATTTAATTAGATTAATTAGAGATGATACTGTACTTGTAACTATTTCTTCTGTAAATAGTGAAGTAGGTGTTAAGCAAAACCTAAAAGAATTATCTGAAGTAATTAAGAGTAAGAATAGTAAAACTATTTTTCATAGTGATATAACTCAAAGTATTGGTAAGGAAAAACTAGATTTAAGTTATGTTGATCTAGCTAGTCTTTCGTGTCAAAAATTTTATGGTATGAAAGGTATTGGGGCTTTAATTAAAAAAGAAAAGATAATGATTGAACCACTAATTCATGGAGGTAAGAGTACTACTATATTCCGTAGTGGAACACCAGCTACTCCATTAATCGCTTCTTTTGCTAAAGCATTAAGATTAATTTATGAAGACTTTGATGAAAAATGTAAAAAAGTACAAGAAGTACATGATTATTTAATTGATAAATTACAAGATGTAGATGTCTATATTAATAGTAATGATAATTGTTTACCTAATATGGTGAATTTAAGTCTAAAAAATATTAAGAGTGAGGTAATGCTACATGCTTTAGAAGAAAAAGAAATTTATATTTCTACACAAACCGCATGCTCTGTAGGAGATTATTCTAAAGCAGTTTATGCATTAACTCATGATAAAGATAAATCCAGTAATAGTATTAGAGTAAGTTTATCTTATCTAACTACTAAGGAAGAAATAGATATTTTTGTAGATGCCTTAAAAGAAGCTATTGAGAAACTTAGTTTTAGGAGATAATTATGAAAGTAATTAAGATAGGTGCAATTTGGTGTGGTGGTTGTCTAGTTATGAATAAAGTTTGGAATAAGTTAAAAGATAATTATCACTTTGATTATGAAGAATTAGATTATGATATGGATGAAGATGAGGTAAGTAAATACGAACCAGGAAAAATTTTACCAGTATTTATTTTTATGGATGGAGATAAAGAAGTGGATCGTTTAACTGGAGAATTTAGTTATGATGAATTACATAATAAAATGATAGAAGTAGGGATTATAAATGAAGAAAATAATTAGTTACATTATTGTATTTCTAGTTGCTTTTATGTTGCCTATAACTTTAAATGCTAAAGAAAAAGAAGTAACTTTATATTTATTTCATGGTGATGGTTGCCCTCACTGTGCTGATGAAATAAAGTACTTGGATAGTATTTATAATGACTATGAAGAGTTAAAAATAGTCAAATATGAAGTTTGGTACAATGAACAAAATGCAGATTTATTAAGCAAAGTAGAAGAAGCTTTTGAAATTAAAAGAAGTGGAGTACCCACAACAGTCATAGGGGATACAGTAATTAAAGGTTATGGTACAGGAACTAATCTTAGAATTAAAGATGCAATTGAATACTACATTGAACATGATTATATTGATCAAGTAGAAAGAATAAAGAATGGTACTTTTGTTAAAGAAGAAAAAAAGGATGACTTTGATAAAGAAGAAAAGAAAAAAGACGAAGAAGTATCAATTAAATTACCAATTTTTGGCAAAGTTAATTTAAAGAATGTTTCTTTAGGTACTGCTGCCGGAGTTATAGGTTTAGTGGATGGCTTTAATCCTTGTGCTATGTGGATATTGTTATTCTTATTAAGTATTTTAATAGGTATGAAAGACCGTAAAAGAATGTGGATTATTGGACTTACGTTCCTAATAACCTCGGCATTGGTTTATATGTTGATAATGCTATCATGGCTACAAATAGCTGTTAAAATGACTAATATTATTTGGATTAGAAATGCTATTGCAATAATTGCTTTAGTAGGAGCAGGTATAAACTTAAGGAGTTTTATTAATAATATTAGAAGTAAGAATAGTGATGGTTGCGAAGTAGTAGATGATAAAAAGAGAAAGACAATTTTTAAAAAGATTAGGAAGTTTACTAGTGAAAAGAGTTTGATTATTGCATTAATTGGAGTAATAGGTTTAGCAGTATCAGTTAATTTAGTTGAATTGGCTTGTTCAGCAGGATTACCATTGGTTTTCACAGAACTTTTAGTCATAAATAATACTAGTTCATTTATGAGGTTTACATATACTTTACTCTATATATTATTCTTCTTATTGGATGATTTAATAGTATTCTTTATCGCAATGTTTACTATGAAAATTACTGGTATATCAACAAAATATAATAAATATTCACACCTAGTAGGTGGAATTATCATGTTAATCGTAGGTGCTTTATTAATACTTAAGCCAGAATGGTTAATGTTTCAATTTAAGTAGTTAGTTTACATATCATGAATTATTTTGTATAATATATATTAGAATAGAGGGTGTTTTGATGAAGGAAGAAAAGAGGATGATCACCATTAAAAACAACAATGGTGAAAACATGGAAGCAGAACTTATTACTTACTTAATTAGCGAGGATAATCAAACATCCTATATGGTTTACTCCAAAGGTGAAAAAGTGGGTGCTGAAGACGATGAAATATTTTATATTACTAGGATAGTTAAAAATGGTAATATGGTAGAAATGTACCCAATTGAAAATGATGATGAATGGCAAAATGTTCAAAAACTATTAAAAAGGATAGCTAATGCATAGAAGGTGGTGCTAAAATGAATAAAGATTTTTTGAAAGAAGCAAAAAGTTCTCTATGGGATATGACTATAGAGACAGAAAGTTTAATTGATCAAATTAGGAATAAAGTGGAAAGTGAAGAAGATTCTAATAAAGTGGCAGAAGCAGAACAAAGAATAGAAAATTTAATGCTTGGGCTAGAAAACTTAAAGGTATTAAGCACAGAATTAGAAAAGTCTTATCAATTTCAAGAGTTGAGAATTACTGATTATAAGAGTAGTTTACTTAATGAACACTCTACTGATATGGAAAATCAAGAAGAACTTGAGAACACACAAGAAATGTCTATGCAGGAAAAAGTGCCTGAGGAGAATGAAATAAAAGAAGATGAAGTAGATTTTGAAAAGGAAGTTCAGGAAGAAGATGAACGAGAAAAAGAGAAAGTAGAAGAACCGGTAATACAACTTCCAATGGAAGAAGTTGTTACTGAAATAGAACCAACTGCAGAAAATGAAGAAGAAAAAGAAGCTGAAGAATCTCCTGCAGAATCAGTAGTAGAAGTACCAACAGTGGAACAACCTGCTGCAGAACCGGTAGTTGAAGCACCAGCGGTAGAACAACCAGCTGCAGAACCAGTAGTAGAAGTACCAACAGTGGAACAACCTGCTGCAGAACCGGTAGCTGAAGCACCAGCAGCAGAACAACCAGCTGCAGAACCGGTAGCTGAAACACCAGCGGTAGAACAACCCGTTGCCGAGCCAGTGGTAGAAGTACCAACAGTGGAACAACCTGCTGCAGAACCGGTAGCTGAAGCACCAGCGGTAGAACAACCAGCTGCAGAACCAGTAGTAGAAGTTCCAACAGTAGAACAACCAGCTGCAGAACCGGTAGCTAAAGCACCAGCGGTAGAACAACCCGTTGCCGAGCCAGTGGTAGAAGTTCCAACAGCGGAAAAACCTGCTGCAGAACCGGTAGCTAAAGCACCAGCGGTAGAACAACCCGCTGCAGAGCCAGTAGTTGAAACACCAACAGTAGTAGCAACTGATGTAGAAAACAATGTAGATAATCAAACTGTTTATGAAAAGAAAGGTGTTACTGAAGATAGAGGAATTATTGTTAATACAGCACAAGCTGAAAAATCTCGCGCATCATTTGATGTTCAAAATGTAACACAAAATGAGGTGTCAAAAGAAAAGACTGCACCTCAAGAACAACCTGTTATACCTGTAGTAGAACAACCGGCGGAATCAGTAAGTAATGCTCAAGATCTTGAGCAAATGATGCAACAAATGCAACAAGAATATGCAAAGGGGAATACAGCTAAAGCAGAAGAATTATCTAATGCTATAAGTGAAATGAATAAAACTTTGCAAAAAACAAATAATTAAAATTATTAAGGGATAGAGAGGAGAGGTTTTATGCATAAAAACAGGCGTTCTAGTAAGAGTGCATATTATGCAAAAATCCTGTTTGCTATCTCTTTTACTTTGCTTTTATATGGAATTTTTTTAGATTCCCGTGAAGAACAACAATTAATTAATCCTGCAAATGATGTAATAGTTGAGAGTGATACAGGTGATAGTACTGTACATATTGAAACTGCAGATGAAACAGACAAAAGACCAGCTACACCACCTAGTAATCAAACAAATTCTAATACTAATACTAATAAAAATACTACTACTAATAATCGGATTTTGACTATCGATGAAGTGAATAATAGTATTAGAGGAGAAATACAAAATAAATATGGTATTATCATTAAATATGGTAATGAGACTTCAGGTTATTCGATTTCAGGAATTGCTACTGAACCAATAACAGATAGTACCGTTATTAATAGTCAATTAGTAAGATTGAGAGAATCATTAAAAGTATATCCTGAGGGATTATTCAGGGAAATTAAAAATGGAGGGATACCGCTTACTATTATGCTTGTAAACAAATATTCAGATGATGCTATTACAGGCATTACCGATTCTAGTTATAGTGATGCAACTATTTCTATTGCCGCAGCTCATACATTTGAAGATACTTTTTATCATGAGTCTTATCATTATATTGAAAGATACTTGTTTAAAAAAGGAGCTAATTATAACAGTTGGGATGCTCTTAATCCATCAGAATTTATTGGCTGGGGAAATATAGATGGAAGTCTATCTTATAGTACTACTTTTTCTC
This sequence comes from Bacilli bacterium, assembly GCA_017432665.1. Lineage (GTDB taxonomy): Bacteria > Bacillota_I > Bacilli_A > RF39 > UBA660 > UBA3789. The sequence continues at coordinate 17,694 of JAFRIS010000008.1, read as the reverse complement.
AGACTGCTGGATTTGTTAATAATTATGCTCAATCTGAAGCTACTGAAGATCGTGCATCTACTTTTGAATATATGATGGCTCCTAGTAAGGCTAGCTGTTTAAATAGAGGTAATACTGTTTGGAGAAAAGCTAAATTAATTGCTGATACAATGGATTTGGTTTTATCTAGTGTTAGTCCAAGTGTTACAGAATATTGGGAAAGATACTTATAAAGGAAGATACTATGAAAGAAATAATAATTAACGATAAAAATTTAACAGAAAATGATATGGAAAGTGAAGTTATTAGAGTAAAGGGATTGATTCTTAATTCCAATGGTAAAATATTAATTGCTCATAATAATAACACTTATCAATTTCCTGGAGGACATGTAGATGGTGATGAATCTATCAATGAATGCATTGTCAGAGAAATAAAAGAAGAAACTGGAATAAATCTAAAAGTAACAGAAGATCCTTTTATGTCAATTGTTACTTATAATCAAAATTATTTTGGTACTGGAAAAAAAGTTTTAAGTAAAATTTATTATTATAGATTTTTTACTGATGAAGAGCCAAACTTAGAAGAAACAGAATATGATGAATTAGAATTAGCTACTGATTTTAATTTGTTTTACGTTAATTTTGAAGACTTTGATTCTTTTTTAGAAAAGAATATTGAGTCAGGTGAATTAGATGAGAATATTGGAAGAGAAATGTTATATGTATTTTCAGAATATAATAATATATTTGGAGGTGCTGAATGAAAATATTAGTTACTGGTGGACTAGGATTTATAGGAAGTCATACAGTAGTAGAATTATTAGATGAAGACTATGAAGTAGTTATTATTGATGATTTATCTAATTCTAGTATTGATGTGGTTGATAAAATTAGAGAAATTACAGGTAAAGAAGTTAAATTTTATGAGGCAGATGTCTGTGATTTAGATGCTTTGGAAAAAATCTTTTTGGAGCAAAAAATTGATGCTGTAATGCATTTCGCTGGTTACAAAGCGGTTGGTGAATCAGTAAAAGAGCCTATCATGTATTATGAAAATAATTTAGTTTCTACGCTTCATTTATGTAAGAAGATGCTAGAACATGATTGTAATAAATTTATTTTTTCATCAAGTGCTACTGTTTATGGAGATCCAGAAGTGTTACCAATTACTGAAGAGTGTAAAGTGGGTGGAACAACTAATCCATATGGAACAACAAAGTTAATGATTGAAAGAATTTTGGCTGATATTCATGTGGCTAATCCACAATTTACCGCAATTATTCTTCGTTATTTTAATCCGATTGGAGCTCACAAGTCAGGATTAATTGGAGAAAAGCCAAACGGTATACCAAATAACTTAATGCCATATATTGTTAGAGTGGCTAGTGGTGAATTAAAAATACTTAGTGTCTTTGGTGATGACTATGATACTCCAGATGGTACAGGAGTTAGAGATTATATTCACGTAGTAGATTTAGCTAAAGGGCATTTAAGTGCCTTGAAGAAAGCAATTAATGATGAAGGTTTATTCTATTACAATTTGGGAACTGGTAAAGGTTATAGTGTATTAGACTTAGTTAAAAATTTTGAAAAAGTTAACAATGTCAAAGTTCCATATAAAATTGTAGACAGACGCCCAGGAGATATTGCTAGTTGCTATGCTGATCCATCTAAAGCCCTAAAAGAATTGGGATGGAAAGCTGAACTAGGAATAGAAGATATGATGCGAGATTCATATAACTTTATCTTAAAACAAAATAAAAAAAAATAAGCAATACATAAAGTATTGCTTTTTAGATGTGCTAGAAGTGACACTATTTAGTTTCACTATCATCAGTTAAATGATTAAGAGCATATTCTAAACACTCGTTTATAATTCTATTAACTGATAAATTACTTTGTTTAGATAATTTTTCAATCTCTTTCAAAGTGTTATTTTTAAGTCTTATAGTTTTTAAAACTGATTTATCTTCGCTAGCATTAGGAAGTTTAAAATCTTTCATTGTATCACTCCTATCAGAATTGTAATATGCTGTGTTACATTTTGTAAGATACACAAATTGTAACACATTTTTCTTATTAATATTATTAACAGTTTACAATAAAATGCCCAAAGAAAAATAATACCCTAAAAATAGTGTTGTTTTAAATGAAATAATACTGTATAATATAAGCGTTGGAGGTAATAATATGGCAAAAAAAGAAGTAAAGAATGTTCATGAAGTGACTATAAAAATAGAAGGTGACTCATGGGAAAAAGCACTTGATAAAGTATTTAAAGAAAAACAAAAAACAGTTAAAGTAGATGGTTTTAGAAAAGGTAAAGTTCCAAGAAGTGTATTTGAAAAAAAATTTGGAAAAGAATCATTATATTTTGATGCTGCTAATGCAGTATTACCCGAAGCTTATACTAAGGCAATGGATGAATCTAAACTTTTACCTGTAGTACAACCAGCTGTTGATATAAAAGATATTACTGATAAGGGAGTAGAGTTTATTTTCAAAATTGTTACTAAGCCAGCAGTAAAAGTTAAAAAGTATAAAGGCTTAGGAGTTAAACCAGAAAAAGTAAAAGTAACTAAAGAAGAAATAGATCATGAATTAGGACATTTACTAGAAAGATATACTGAGTTAATTACTAAAGAAGGAAAAGTACAAGCAGGAGATGTAGCTATTATCGATTTTGAAGGTTTCAAAGATGGGATAGCATTTGATGGTGGAAAAGGAGAAAACTATTCATTAGAAATAGGTTCTAATACTTTTATTCCAGGATTTGAAGAACAAATTATTGGTATGAAAACTGGAGATGAAAAAGATATTGAAGTAACTTTCCCAGAAGAATATGGAGCTCCTGAATTAGCTGGTGCTAAAGCAGTATTTAAAGTTAAAATTAATGAAATCAAAGAGAAAAAGCAAAGAGAATTAGATGAAGATTTCTTTGAAGATTTAGGAATGGATGGAATTGATTCTGAAGAAAAATTAAAAGAAGAAATTAAAAAATCTATTGAAGCTCAAAAAGAAATGGATGCTGAAAATAAATATGTCGATAGTTTATTAGAAACAGTATCTAAAAATGTTGAAGTGGATATTCCTGAAGAAATGGTAGATGAAGAAGTGGATCGTTTAATGACTCGTTTCGAAGAACAAATGAAAATGCAAGGAATCTCTTTAGATGTTTATTATCAATTTACTAATTCTAGCGAAAAAGATTTAAGAACTCAAATGGAAAAAGAAGCTTATAATAATGTTTTATATCGTTTAATGTTAGAAGAAGTAATGAACTTAGAGAAAATCAAAGTAGATTTAAAAGAAGCAGAAAAAGAAGCGGAAGAATTAGCTAAGAAATATCAAATGGAAAAAGAAGAATTCTTAAAGAATTTTGGTGGAATAGAACTAGTTCAATATGACTTAGAAATGCGTAAAACAATCGAAAAATTAAAAGAATTAAATAAGTAATAAAAATAACTCTATAAAAAGAAATTTTTATAGAGTTTTTTGTTGAAAAAAATTTTTAATAAGATATAATAGTAAGCAGTATTTAATTCTTGGGAGGTGTTATCAATGAATGATAAATTATTAGTTTTAGTTATTAATGATATGGTAATCTTCCCAAATACCGAAGTAAGAATAGAATATGATAATACTTATGATAAACCAATGATAGATATGGTTAGTAGAATAGGAAATAATTTAATGATAATTGTTAATCCTATTGAAGAACATGCTAATAGCATAACTTCATTACCTAAGTATGGCGTGTTAGGACGTTTAAAATTAAAAATGAATGTTCCTAATGGTAAAACAAGATTAGTTATTGAAGGATTAGATCGAGTAGAATTATATGATTTAATAGAAGAAAATAATTTCTTCAAAGCTGAACATAAACCGGTAGATATTATTGAAACAGAGGAAGTAAAAACATATTTTAATGTTATTTTAAAGACACTTGATAATTATGTGATAAAAGTACCTTATATGGGTAATGCTATTATGAGTCAAGTAGATAATGTAGATACTTTGAGTGATTTATGTGACTTAATAGCTAGTTATTTACCGATTAATTATGAAGAAAAGAAAAAGTATATTACTACAATAGATCCTATTGAAAGAGCTAAATATTTGGTTGTTGATATGAATAGAGATCTAAAGTTTGTTGAATTAGAACAACAGATAGAAGCTGAGGTAGAAAAAGAATTAAATGAAACTCAAAAAGAGTATTTCTTACGAGAAAAAATAAAATTAATGCAGAAAGAATTAGGAGAAGGAAATACTAAAGACTCTGACGTTGAAAGAATTAAGAAAAAACTTAGTAAATTAAAATGTAATAATAAAGTAAAAGATAAAATAGAAAGAGAATTAGAAAGATATAATAGTCTTAATAGTAATTCTCCGGAACTAGGAATGATTAGAGAATATCTAGAATGGATGGTTAATCTTCCATGGAATAAATTTACTAAAGATAATGATGATTTAAATAAAGTTAAAGATATCTTAGATTCTTCTCATTATGCATTAGAAGAAGTAAAAGATAGAATTTTAGAATATTTAGCTGTAAAACAAAATACTAACAATTTACGTAGTCCAATACTTTGTTTAGTAGGCCCTCCTGGTGTAGGTAAAACTTCACTAGCAATTAGTATTGCCAAAAGTTTAGGTAGAAAGACCGCTAAAATAAGTGTTGGTGGAATTAATGATGAAGCTGAAATAGTAGGACATAGAAGAACTTATATTGGAGCTTCACCAGGTAGAATAATTCAAGGTATTAGAAAAGCTGGTACTACTAATCCAGTCTTTATTATTGATGAAATTGATAAGATGACTAAAGATATAAAAGGTGATCCAGCTAGTAGTCTATTAGAGGTATTAGATCCAGAGCAAAATAATAAGTTTTCTGATCATTATATAGAAGAGGAATTTGACTTAAGTAAAGTTATGTTTATCGCAACAGCTAATTATGTAGAACAAATTCCTTATGAACTAAGGGATAGATTAGAAATAATTAATATTTCTAGTTATACAGAATATGAAAAATTAGATATAGCTAAAAATCATTTAATACCAAAACAACTAGAAGAACATGGATTAACTAGTTTACAAGTTCAAATGGAAGATTCAGCCATTTTAACAATTATTAGAAATTACACAAAAGAAGCTGGAGTTCGTGAATTAGAAAGAACAATTGCGACTTTATTTAGGAAAATTGTTAAAAATATTCTACTAACAGAGGATGTTACTTTTTACAATATAGATAATAAAATGGTTGAAGAACTATTGGGTAAGAAAAAATATTCATATCTAGAAAACTCAGGCAAAGATGAAATAGGTGTAGTTAATGGTATGGCATATACTATTTTTGGAGGAGATATTCTTCCAATAGAAGCAACACTTTTCAAAGGAAAAGGAGATTTAGTTTTAACTGGTTCTTTAGGAGAAGTAATGCAAGAATCATGTCGTATTGCGTTAAACTATATTAAATCTAATATGGATAAATATAAGATAAAGAATGAACTGTTTGAAAAAAATGATATTCATATTCATGTTCCAGAAGGAGCTGTTAATAAAGATGGTCCTTCTGCTGGAGTAACAGTTACTACTGCTTTAATTAGTCTGTTTACTAAGAAAAAAGTTCCTAAGACAATTGCTATGACAGGAGAAATAACACTAAGAGGTAGAGTATTAGGAATAGGTGGTTTAAAAGAAAAAGTAATTGGTGCTCATCGTGCTGGAATAAAAACAGTATTTATTCCTAAAGAAAACGAAAAAGATTTAGATGAAATTCCAAAAGAAGTAAAGAAAGATATTAAGTTTATTAGCGTTAGTAACTATAGTGATATCTTCAAAAAAATATTTTAAGGTGGTAATAATATGAATGAAGAAACAACAAGATTTTTGAATGTACTTAATTTGAAAAAGCGATTAATTAATTTTAGTACTAGTACATTAAGAGAAATATATAAAGATGATTATGATAGTTATTTATTATTCTTGGATTCTGTAAGGTTATTAATTAATAATGAAACAGCTTTTCTATTATTAAATAATGAAGAATATATTGATAAGATTTTATCAGTAATTTCAATTCATGGGTTTGATGATACAAATCCGAAAGTAAAAAAATTGGTTAATCAGATTGCAGATGCATGCGATGAAATAGTGACAATGAGCGAGGGAGATAAATACGCATATAGATACAATTACATAGTTGAACAAGAAGAATTACGAGAGGTTCGCTTTTGTGAAGAAGAAGAGTTGATTACAGCCTTAAACTTTGATTCATTCTTAGTTTCTATATTGCAAAATGATGAGAAAGAATACTTATACGCATGTGATAATATGGAGACAATAATGTCACTTAATTACATTAAAAAGAAATGTCCAAGTTTTTTTGATGATGAAAAAGTTCAAATTAATGTTCAAGATAAACTAGACCATATGACTAGTGAATTAAAAAAAGAAAGAATTGATAGAAGAACAGTAGCTATCTATGTTGATGAATTATGTCAAAAAATAAAAAAATTAACAAGGGGAAAGGAATAATCTTTTCCTTTTTGTTTTAAAATGTTATAATAAATAAAACGATTAAGAAAGAGGTATATTATGGAATTAAAAGGAAGTAAAACAGAACAAAACTTAATGGCTGCTTTTGCAGGAGAGTCACAAGCTAGAAATAAATATACATATTTTGCATCAAAGGCAAAGAAAGATGGATATGAACAAATTGCAGCTATCTTTGAGGAAACAGCTAATAACGAAAAAGAACATGCTAAAATGTGGTTTAAAGAATTAAATGGTGGAGAAGTACCTTCTACAATTGAAAACTTAGAAGCTGCTGCTGATGGTGAGAATTATGAATGGACAGAAATGTATGAAGAATTTGCTAAAGTAGCTGAAGAAGAAGGATTTAAAGCAATTGCTGCTAAGTTTAGAGGAGTAGCTGCTATTGAAAAACACCATGAAGAAAGATATAGAAAATTACTTGAAAATGTAAAAGATGGATTAGTATTCAGTAAAGATGGAGAAAAGATTTGGATTTGTCGTAACTGTGGACATATTCATATTGGAAAGCAAGCTCCAAAAGTATGCCCAGTATGTGCTCATCCACAAAGTTATTTTGAAGTTAAAGCAGATAATTATATGTAATAAAAAGACCATAAGGGTCTTTTTTTATATTTGGTATTTATGATACAATATGAGTGATTTTGGGGTGATTATGATGCATGAATTACTTGTACCTGCTGGTGACATGGAATGTTTAAAACAAGCTGTTCATAATGGGTGTGATGCGGTCTACTTAGCATGCAAAAGTTTTGGAGCTAGAAAATTTGCTAAAAACTTTGATAATGAAGAGATTATTGAAGCAATTAATTTTTGCCATCTATATGGTGTAAAAGTCTATGTTACAATGAATACTTTAATTAAAAATAATGAAGTGGATAAATTTCTTGAACAAGTTGAATTTTTACACAAGAATAGAGTAGATGCTTTAATTATGCAAGATTTTGGAATGATCTGTTTAGTACGTGAAACTTATCCTAATTTAGAAATACATGCTTCAACTCAAGCAAATATTTCATCTAAAGAAATTTGTAAATTATATTATGATTTAGGAGTAAAAAGAGTAGTCTTTTCTCGTGAACTATCAATTGATGAAATAGATAATATTGATATTCCTATTGAAAAAGAAGCCTTTATTCACGGAGCTTTGTGTATATCTTATTCTGGTGAATGTCTAATGAGTAATATGTTAGGTGGAAGAGGTGGAAATAGAGGAGAATGTGCTGGTAGTTGTAGATTACCATATGCTTTAAAAGAAAATGATAAAATTATTTCTAAGAATAAATATTTATTAAGTACTAAAGAACTAAATACAAGTCCCAATATTGATAGATTATTAAATAGTACTATTTATAGTTTTAAAATAGAAGGTCGTATGAAAAGTCCTTTGTATGTAGGTTTTATTACTAGACTATACCGTAATCTAATTGATAAAAAAGAATTTGATTTAAAAAAAGAAACTGATAAATTAAAAACTATTTATAATAGAGAATTTACTCTTGGTAGAATATTTAATGCTAATGATATAGAATTAATGAATCCAGTTAGTCCTAATCATATTGGATTAGAAATAGGAAAAGTATTAGAAGTTACTAAAGATAAAATAAAAATAAAAATAAATCCTGGTAACGAAATACATCAATATGATGCGATAAGATTTTTAAATAGTAATAAAGGACTTATTATAAATTATTTGTATGATAAGAAAAACAATTTAATTAGTTCTAGTACTGATATTTGTTATATAGATAATAAAATTGGTTTAACAGAAAAAGATATTGTTACTAAAACAGGGGATTATTTATTAGGAAAAGAATTTGAAAATATTCATGAACGAAAAATTAATATTTCTATTACAGTTAAAGCTAAATTAAATAGTAATTTAATAATAGAAATGAGTGATGGACAAAATATTGTAAAAGCAGAAGAAGATGTAATTGAAGAATCTATTAATAATCCTATTACTGAAGAATCAATTAAAAAACAATTAACTAAGTTAGGTAATACTCCATTTATATGTATTAGTTTTAATATAGATATTGATAATAATATATTTATTCAAATAAAAAGACTTAATGATTTAAGAAGAGAATTAGTAGATCAATTAATTGGTAAAAGAATTAATTATGATAATAATTACTTGAAGAAAGAAATAAAAGTTACTAAGACAAATTATAAATCTAATAAAAAAACTACTTGCAGTGTAATGACTGAAGAACAGTTAAAAGCTTGTTTAGAATTAAAAGTAGATAGAATTTATGTAAATAATATTGATTTATATAAAAAGTATAATAATAGTAATGTCTATTTTTATTTACCTAGATGTTTATATGAAATAGAAAATAATTTACAAGAAAGAAGTTTAGTGTCTGACTTTGCCTGTTATAACGATTATGAAGTAATAGGTAATTATCCATTAAATGTTACTAATATTTATACAGCATATTATTTATCTAAAATTGGTATTAACAAGTTAACCCTATCAGTTGAATTAACAGAATCTGAAATAAATGATTTTGTTACTAAATATAAAGAAAAATTTGGCGATTTAGAATTTGAAGTATTAGTTTATGGACGTATAGAAAATATGATAGTTAAAGGCAATATTCTAAATTTAAAAATTAATCACAAGAATTATAAATTGATTGATATAAACAATAGAGAATTTCCAGTATTTTTTGATGGTAAAAATACACATATTTTAAATTATGAAAACCAGAAGATTACAAAAGTATCTGATAAATATAACATAAGATATGATTTCTACGATGAAGATTTTATTAAAACAAAAAATATTCTATTAAAATAATTGTTTTTGTGATAAAATAAAAACATAGGGAGTGATATAATGGCGAATACAAAGAAGGCTAAGCAAGAAGATGTAAAAAAAAGAACAGCTAAGAATTATGTTATTTTAGTAGTTATTATTTTATTGTTTATTGGTTTAGTTCTATATCTATGTAAATGGTATGATGTATATGATGAATATCAAAAAGAAATACCTGTTATTAGAGATTCTCTACAGGAAATAGTAAGTGAAGACCTAGAACACTATGTATTAGATAATCCAAGTTCTCTTATTTATATTTGTACATCTAATGATGAGAAATGTAGAAGTTTTGAGAAAAAATTTAAAAAGTTAATTGAAAAAGAAGAACTTGCAGATGATATAGTTTATTTAAATGTTACTGGTATAGATCAAGATGAATTTGTGAATAGCTTTAATAATAAATATGCTAAGAAAAAAGAATTGACTACTAATTATCCTGCGATTGTTTTATTTGATGAAGGTAAAGCAGTAAGAATTTTACAAGCAAAAAAAGATAAGAAATTAGATATCGATGATGTTAAACATTTTATTGAATTAAATGATGAAGGGGAGTAATCTCCTTTTCTAATGGAGGTAGTATGAACAATATAGTATTATTTGAACCAGAGATTCCCCAAAATACAGGAAATATAATGCGTACATGTGTCGCAACCAATACAAAATTGCATTTAATTAAACCACTAGGTTTTGTGATTGATGATGTTCATCTAAAGAGAAGTGGGGTTAATTATATTGATAAACTGGAATATGAAATTTATGAAAATTTTGATGATTTTAAAAAGAAAAACCCTGGAAAGTATTATTACTTTACAAGATATGGACATAAACCACATACTAGTTTTGATTATAGTAATAAAAATAATGATGAATTATATTTTATTTTTGGTAAAGAATCAACAGGTATTCCAAAAGAAATATTAAAGGATGACTTAGAACATTGCATGAGAATACCTATGACTGATAAAGTTAGAGCACTAAATGTATCTAACAGTGTAGCAATTGTGATTTATGAAGCGCTTAGACAGCAAGATTATAATGACTTGTTAAGAGAGGAACCTCATAAAGGAGCTGATTATTTAGAAAGAGATTAAGTCTCTTTTTTGCTTTACAGCAATGACAATAAAACACTATTTTGCAATTGATTTCTTTATATTTCATGAGATATAATTAATATAATAGAGTAGTGTTGAGTAGGAGTGATATTATGACTTCCAAATTTTTCTCAAGTATTGGATTTTCTGTTTGCGCTTTTATCTTTTTAGTACTAATATCAATCATGTATTTCACTAAGCGTAAACAACGTAAAACACATAGTAATACTTTTGCTTTTTTAATAGGAATAACTGCATTTCTTTTAATTATGGAAGTATGTTATGTCTATAGTATGTATAAAATTAATACTAGTCCTTTGCTAATAGAAATTTTGTGTAGAACTTATTTGATAGGTGCAATAGTTTGGATTGCTAGCTTTGTATACTATATTATATTTTCAAGCATATCTAATTATGAATCTGAAGAAAAAAACAAATTGCGTAAAAAGTATATGATTTCATTATCTTTAATTGCTTTGATCACGTCAATTTCTTCATGCTTTTTACCAATTGAGTATAATACTTCACATACTGATATTTATTCATTTGCCGGTACGGCATCATATTTTATTTATGTTGTTGGTTTTATTGCTGGCGCAATTATTATGTTTATGGTAATGAGAAAACGTTTTAGCTTTCCAAAAGAGAAAATGATACCACTTATTTTTTCGCTTTTATTTGTAATTAGTTGGTTATTATATCAAGCAATAAGTGGTTATGATTATAATACATTGACATATTTATTTAGTTTTATAATTGCTACATTATTCTTTACAATAGAGAGCCAAGATAGTAAGTTATTAGCTGAAGTACAAGCTTCAAAAGAAGAGGCAGAAGCTGCTAATAAGGCTAAAACAGAATTCTTAGAGAATATGAGTCATGAAATAAGAACTCCAATGAGTACTATTTTAGGATTTAGTGAATCTTTGCTAGTAAAAGAAGAATGGGAAGAAGCCGCAGTAAAAGATGATGTAGAAAATATTCATGAAGCAAGTATATCTTTATTAGGATTAATAAATAATATTTTAGATGTATCTAGACTTGAATCTAATAAAGAAAAATTAGTTGAAAGAGAATATGAATTACAAGACTTAGTATTTGAAATAAACAGTGATTTTTCATCTAAAATTAATAGTAAAGAAATAACATTTGAAATAAGTGTTGATCCAAAACTACCAAGAAGGTATTTTGGAGATTATCAAAAATTTAATAAAATAGTTTTAAATATTTTATTGAATGCTTTGAAGTATACAAATTATGGAAAAATAACATTGGAATTCTTAGAAAGAAAAGTAGAAACTGATAAGTATAATATTGAAGTTATAGTATCAAATACAGGACATGAAATGAAAGAAGAGTATTTGAATTTTGATTTCAATGATTTTGTAAAAATGGGAGAAAAAGTCGATGGTAATATTATTGATAGTGTAACTTTAGGCTTGGAAGTTGCAAAACAATTAATAAATATGATGGGTGGAACCATGGACTTTAAAAATGAAACTGGAAAAGGAACAAAATATTTTGTTTATTTAGAACAACAAGTAATAAATGAAGAACCAGTTGGAGATATATTTATAAATAAATCAAAAGATGTTCCAGAAAATAGAGAATTAGATTTATCTGATAAGAAAATATTAATAGTAGATGATAATGACATAAATATAAAAATAGCTACAAGATTATTAGAGGGGTATAAAGCTAAAATAGATTCATCAAGAAATGGGCATGAATGTGTAGAAAAAGTAAAAGAAACAAAATATGATATGATTTTTTTGGATCATATGATGCCTGAAATGGATGGAGTAGCAACGTTAAATGTAATAAAAGAAACAGCCGAAAACATACCACCAATAATAGCTTTAACGGCTAATTCATATAGTGGAATTAGAGAAAAATATCTAGAAGAAGGCTTTAATGATTATTTAGCAAAGCCAATCAATTTCAAAGATTTAAATAAATTGATGCATAGATATTTTGGTGAGCAATAAGTGGGGGTGATTAAGTGAAAACAGGATTAGTATTAACAATTGGTAGTTTAGGATTTATGGTCCTATTAATGATTTCATATTATCTACAGCAACAGCAAAAATCTGTAGGTAATAAATTGTATAGAATTTTATTAAATTCGGTAATAATCATCTTAATCACAGAGATTGGATCAAGTTATTGTATTCTTTCTCTTAATTGGCGTATTGTAGGGTATTTAATTTTACGTTTAAGTTGGTTTGTAGGTATTATTTGGTTTTGGATGTTTTATTTATACAGCATTTGTTTTTTACGAGACATAAAAGTAAACAAAGTAAGGGAATTAATTAAGACGGATACTAGATGTAAAATAATTTCAATTTTTACAGGAGTATGCTTAATTGTATATTTATTTTTACCATTTACGGATATGAATTATGAAACTTATACATATCTTGCAGGATGGCCAACATACTTCACAATAATATATGCAAGTATAATTTCTATGTTGACAATCATATTAATGATAAAAAGAAGAAATGAAATTAATGCTCGTCATAGAATGGCAGTCTTATTGATACTTGCAGAATCGGTTGTATTCATAGTTTTACAAATTATGTTTCCAAGGACAATGCTATTTGGATTAGCTTTTGGATTAGGAATGTATTTCTTATATTTCTATATTGAAAATCCTGATTTAATGATGATTAATTCATTGGAAGAATTAAAAAAAGAAGTAGAAAGATCAAGCTTAGCTAAATCAGATTTCTTATCAAATATGTCGCATGAAATAAGAAGTCCAATGAATGCGATAGTAGGTTTTAGTGAAACAATATTAAATAATCCAGAATATGATCCGGAAAGTATTAGAACTGATATAGAACATATTGCTACATCAGGAAACAATTTATTAGATATCATAAATAATATCTTGGATATATCAAAGATTGAATCTGGAAATGAAACTATTGAAGAAAAAGAATATTCTATTGGAAATATTGTTCTGGAATTATCCAGTATAATCGAAGCAAGACTTGCGAATAGACCTGTTGAATTTATCACGGAAGTAGATAGGCAAATACCAAAGAAGGTGTATGGAGATTCAACAAAAGTATTCCAAGTATTGTTAAATGTCTTAACTAATTCAATGAAGTATACTGAAGTAGGTAAGATAAAATTAGTAGTAGCAAAAGAAATGAAAAGTAATACAGTAATCTTGAAATTTAAGATTACTGATACTGGATATGGAATAAAACCAGAAGATTATGATAAATTATTTGAAAAATTTTCAAGACTTACTTCAGCAACAACAAATGAGATTGAAGGGACAGGTTTAGGCTTAGTAATAACAAAAAAATATGTTGACTTATTAGGTGGAAAAATTTGGTTTGAAAGTGATTATGGAGTGGGAACAACATTCTATATTGAAATAGCTCAAAGAATAGTTGATGCCACACCAATAGGAGATATAAGAGAAGCAAATGATAAAGATGAAAAGATAGATTACTTAGACTGTAGTGGAAAGAAAGTCCTAGTGGTTGATGATAATGATTTAAATTTAAAAGTAACAAAAAGAATATTATCTGAGTACAAATTTACTGTGGAAACAATTACTAGTGGAAGAGATTGTGTTTATAAAATAAAAGCGGGGCAACAGTATGATATTATCTTTTTAGATCACATGATGCCTGATCTTGACGGAATAGAAGTTGTTCATATCTTAAAGAAGTTACCGGACTATAAGATACCACCTGTTGTAGCTCTAACAGCCAATGCCATAACAGGAGTAAGAGATATGTATCTAAGAGAAGGATTTGATGAATACTTATCAAAGCCAATTAATCGATCAGAATTGAATCAGATTATAAATAAATATTTTAAGAATAAAGAATGATATTAGTCATTCTTTTTTTGACAAATAATTGACAGAGGATTTTACAAATATTTAATGTATGTTATAATTAATTAAGGTGATACAATGAAAAAAATAGTAATAAATGATATTGAATACGAAATAGTGGAAGATAAAGAAAATTGCATTGATAAAGATGTTTTAGCTGAAAAAATAACTGATTATTTTGATAGATTTGATTATATTTTTGGAGACTATGCCTATGAAAAAGTTCGTTTAAAAGGCTTTTTTGATAGTAAGAATAAAGAAGCTAAGGCTTTAAATGATATTAAAAACTTAGATAATTATAAGAAGAATTATTGTAGTTTTGGATCTAAGACCTTTTTGCTTAAAAAAATCAAATAAATGCTTGTGTTTATAGTATTTTATTGATAGAATTATATTAAGATAGTATGTAATAATAAAGGGAGGATTTTTATGGAAAATCAAGAAGTAGAAAAAAAGAAAATGTCAATAGTTTCAGAAGATGGTTCTATTGAAGAAGTTGAAGTTATTGTAGCATTTGAATTCAAAGATACAAAAAAAGAATATGTTATTTATACTAAGAATGAAAAAGATGAGAATGGTAATGTAACTGTATATGTTTCAAATGTAGATCGTTCATCTGATGAACCAAAACTACTAGGAATAGATGACGAAGAAGAATGGAATAGAGTAAAAGATGTTCTTCGTGAATTATCAAAAGCTGAATAATAATTATAAACAAGGAGGTATCATCATATGAATGATGTTAAAATGCTTAATCCTACTTATGATTTAATGGATGGAAAAAGTCCATTAGTAAGTAATCAAGTAAAATGTACTACTGAGTCTATGAGTCATATAGAGCGTTATGTAGCTAAAGTAACAGGTGGAGAAAATGTACAAGCAGAAGATTTTGCTCAAGCCTTTAAAAATGTCGAACCAGAAAAAATAGAAGAAGATAAAAAAATGTTAGAAGAAGAAATCACTGATGTAACACGTGAAATGGTTCAAGATGCTATGGAGACACCTGTTGAGCAAATGGCAACTCCAGAATATGCTCAAATGGCAAAAGAGAAATCTGAGTATGCACTTAATCTTGAACAAAGAGTAAACGCTTTAAATGCTTTAGATGCTGAAAAATATTATTCTTCATATAGATTTCAAAGAACTAGACCTATAAGAATTAAGGGTGAAAACATTGAAAGAACAAAAATGGCTGGTCAAAGAGTATCAACATTTGTAGATAATCCACAAGAAGAAAGTATTCAAGGTTTTGAAGGCGATATTACTGGTGAAACATTTAACTCTCCTGAAGAACAAGTTCCTGCTTCTATGGAGCCAGTTGTGGAGAATGAAGGTTTTGCTCCAGAAGTTACTGATATTCCAAAAGTAGAATCAGCCGTTGTGGTTCAACCAGAAAGTAGTGTTTCAGAATCAGTTTCACTTGATGATTTCCCTGAAAAAGATTTAACAGATGAAGATATCAAAGATCAAATTCAAGGATTAATTGGACTAGCTGAAAAAGATAATTCTCAAGATGTCGATATCGATGGTTTAGTAGGAGGCGCTCCTGTCGTAGAAGAAGCTACTCAAGAGCCAGTAATTGAAGAAGATGATAAGGAACTTGATGATGCTGTAATCGCTGAAGTAGTAACTAGTGCAGCAGAGCCAGTAATTGAAGAAGATGACAAGGAACTTGACGATGCTGTAATTGCTGAAGAAATAGCTGGTGTTAAAGTAGAAGAACCAGTTGTTGAAGATGAAAGAGTAATGCCGGAAATAGTTGATGATCGTGATGAAGCAATTGAACCAATAGAAGTTAAAGAAGAGGAAGACTCAAAAGAAGAAGGAATGGTTTTTGACTTTTCTAATGCAACTGTTGGTGATGTAGAAAAAACAAATTCTATAGAAATCCTAAAAGAAATGAAAAGACAACAAGAAGAAAAATTAAAAGCTAAAAAAGCAGCAGAAGAAAGAGCTGCTAATGCTGAAAGAGATTTAAAATTAAGTTATGATCAAGTAGAAAAAATGCGTGAACAAGCAGTTGAAAGTGAAAAAGCTGTTCAAGAAAAAATGCAAGCTTTCCAAAGATACATGGCTTCATATGATGCTGAAATAGAAGAAGCTAATAAAAGAAGTGAAGAATTAGCAGAAGAAAGAGAAAAGAACAGTCAAGAAATAGATAACTATAAAGCAAGTATCGAGTCAAATGAAAGCGTTGCAAAAGAACTTGATTCAATGATGGAAATAGGAACAAAAAGAAGTAAGTAAAACTTACTTCTTTTTTAATCTAAATTAATTACTTCCTTTACTTCGGGGATTTCATTAATAATTAATTCTTCAATACCATCTTTTAAAGTTACATCTATCATTGGGCAATCTTTGCAAGCACCCATTAATCTAACATAAACAATGTTATTTTCATACTTTACAAATTCTAAATTACCACCATCACTAATTAAAAATGGTCTTATTTTTTCAATTAAGGCTATTATTTTTAACTCTGTATCAGTTCTTTTTTTCATAAAATCACCACAAAAATTATAACACAAATAGATAAATTTAGTAAACAAAATAGTAATTATATGATATAATGTACTAACTGAGGAGTATATTATGGATAAAATAAAAATAGGAGACATAGTATTTGGAAAAGTAACAGGTATTGAGAAATATGGAATCTTTCTATCTTTAGATGACAACATTAATGGTCTTATTCATATCTCAGAAATATCTAATTCTTTTGTAAAGAATGTAAATGATTATGCAAAAATAGGTGAAACAATTAAAGCTGAAGTTATTGCGATTGATCATAACTATGAGAAACTAAAATTAAGTATTAAAAATATCGATTATCGCTCTCAAAAAAAGTTTACTGGTAAAATCAAAGAAACAGGAGAGGGCTTTAAATGTTTGGAAGAAAATCTAAATAAGTGGATTTCAACATACGACGAATAGTTTACTTAAAAGTAAAAAAAATGTTGATTTTGGTTGACAAATTAAGCATAAATTGGTATATTTAATACTGTCAACCGGAATAGTTCGGGCGATTAGCTCAGTTGGTTAGAGCACCTGCCTTACAAGCAGGGGGTCACAGGTTCGAGTCCTATATCGCCCACCATTAATGCCGAAATAGCTCAATTGGTAGAGCAACTGACTTGTAATCAGTAGGTTGTGGGTTCAAGTCCTACTTTCGGCACCATTTTTTGTGGAGAGGTAGCGAAGTGGCTAAACGCGACAGACTGTAAATCTGTTCTCATTGAGTTCGATGGTTCGAATCCATCTCTCTCCACCACTTATATTGCCTCGTAGCCAAGCGGTAAGGCATCAGACTTTGACTCTGACATGCGTTAGTTCGAATCTAACCGAGGCAGCCATTTTAAAGTATGATCTGTT
>JAFRIS010000039.1 GCA_017432665.1 Bacilli bacterium | reverse complement strand
GCCAGGATCAAACTCTCAATAAAAAATAACTTTATTCAAGTTTGTTTTCAAATTTCCTAGCTACTCAAATTTGACGTTTTGCTTAGTTTTCAAAGATCATTGCTGCTCGCAGGTACGAGCTGCACTAACAGTGTACCAAACCTTAAAATTAATGTCAATAACTTTTTTACAGTTTTTGAAATTTTTTTCAAAAGTTTTGTACATTATTTTACACAACTTGATTTTTGGCATTCTTTATCATTTCAATACCTCAAAAAAAAATCAACGCAAATCACTTGGCAGTTTTTTACATTGCTTCCCTCAAGTTGCCTAATTAATATACCAAAACAAGCTATTAAAGTCAACAAAAAAATTAACTTTTTTTTGGAAACACCACGTAGTGTTGGATGTTGATTTTCTTTATATATCAATGCCAAAAAAAATTAAAAATTTTTTTTACTTTTTTACAAAAAAAAGAAGAATTACTTCTTTTTCTTCATTTGACTATACAGATTACAATATTTCTCAACTGTTCCTGGAACAAAAGCTCCATCTTTTTTCCTAACTATATCTATCAAATTTGTTAATTCTAACTTTAGTATTCGATCTAATTCTTCAGGATAATTCATTAGTTTTTTATGATACTTGTATTCTCCTCTATCCAAAACTTTAAAACTTCCATCCGGGAATACTCTGAGGTCTAAATCATAATCTATATATTTAATTGTATCTTCTTCTATAACAAACGGAGATGCAATATTACAATAATAGTAAATTCCATTCTTTTTATATTGACCTATAATGTTATACCATCTTTTATAAAAGAAATACAGAACAGCAGGTTCCTTAGTTCTCCATGTTCTTCCATCCGACTCTGTCACTTTAGTTTTGTCATTACCGAATACAAGATAATCATCATGGACTTCTAAAAGTACTGCCTCATCCCAAGCACGATGTATTTTTCCATTATGCTTATACCCATGGATTTGATACTTTTTTCCAATCTTTAAATTTTCTGTATTCATTAATTTATACCTCGTCCACTCACATTATACCTTTTTTTTTATTCTTTTTCAACAAAAAAAGGCTTTCGCCCTTTTTATTTATTTAAAGTATTAATTCCCCAAACAACAATTACCATAATAATACCAATTGCTGCAGCTCCTACCCATACACTATCCAAATGTTCTTGAGCAAAGCCATTTAATTGTTCGTTCCATTCATTTAATTTATCAATAATACCCAATACTTGGAAGTAATAATTACTCATTATTTTCCTCCTCTTTAGTCTCTTTTTCTTCTTTCTTTACTTTTCCTTTTTTACTTTTCTTTTTATCTGGTAACTTCTTTGGAGTTTTATCTTCAATTACTTCTGCTTCTACTATTTCTTCAATCTCACTTTGTATTTTCTTAACAGACCTTTTAATTGAAATAGTTGAAGAAATATCTAATAAAGCATATATCAATATTAAGATACCTACTATTCTAGTAACCATTACTGCTCCCTTAAATGGATTAAAAATTAATAAAACACCACATAACAAACTAATAATTGAAATTATTATTGTTGACTTCCATAAATCATTATCGCTCTTCTTTAATTCAAGACCATATTGTAACTTAGTAGCACTACTAACAATAATAACAACTGCTACTACAATTGGAATAATACTAGCAATAGCTTCTGGATTAGTAATCACTATAATTCCTAAGATAATGCATACTATTCCATACACTACATCCATTTCATTTTTATTGATATTATTATAGGTTTTAACATATCTAAGAGCTGCTAATACACCAATTGCTATTAGAATTGCTCCTATTACATACGAAATAGAAACTATTGTTATCTCTGAATAAAATATTAACAAGATACCTAAAATAGCTAATCCTAATGATCCTATAATAGATGATCTAAAAAACTTTGACATTAAATCGTTCATATAACTCCTCCTACTATATTAAGTATACCACAATTATTATTATTTAAAAACTAAAAATACTAAAAGTAATTCTGGGTCTTTACCATTAACGGCTATATCATATATTAAATCAATTATAGGTATCTTTACTTCTTTGTCTTTTAATAACTGATAAATAGATTCCAAAGTATAGTATCCTTCAACTGTAGTCTCATTTAGATATTCATCAATTGTTTTCTTACTCTTTTTTTCACCAATTAATTGACCAAAACTATAATTTCTACTCTTTACAGAAGTGCAAGTTAAAAACAAATCTCCAATTCCTGCAAAAGACATAACTGTTCTTTGATCACTACCAAAAGCTTTTAATATTTCTTCCATATCATGAGTAGCTTCTGTTAAAAACATCGCTTTTGTCGAATCATTTGCTTTTAATCCTGCCAGCATACCTGCTGCTAAAGCAATAACATTTTTAATTGAACCACAAATTTCAATACCAACCATATCACTGTTTTCTCTTAACTTAAGATAATTGTTTTGCAACGCTTGACGAGCTAATAATGTAGTTTCTGGACTGGTACTAGCAATAGCTAATCCTGCAGGCATCTTAGTAATTAAATCTACCGCAAAAGTGCCTCCACTAATAACGGCTATATTTTCAGTATCAAGATGCTTTTCTACAATTTCATGCATGAATAACCCTGTTCCTTGTTCAATACCTTTAGTAGCTATTAAAATATGGTTATCCTTAATATAAGGGGCCATTTCTTGACATAAACTATCTACAAATACTGCTGGTATAGCAATTATTAATAAATCGGCATCTTTAATACAAGTTTTCACATCACAAGTAACTTTAATACTATCATCAATTTTAAAACCTGGTAAATACTTCTCAATTTTCTTAGTTTTCTCTAACTGTTCTTTTTCCTTTTCATGTTTTGTCCACATAGTAACATCGCAGTGATTATGTACTAAGATACTACTAATTGCTAATCCATAAGCCCCTGTTCCAAATAAACCTATTTTCATATATCCTCCTATTCAAATTTCCTATTCAAATTCTATTTTACTATTTATTGGTACTATTTGTATAAATGTATTTCCATCATTAACTCTTACTTCTTCATCGTTTGTATAAGTTAAAATCATTTTCGAAGAACGACTATCTTTAGTCCAAATAATTGGAACTATAGCTCCATTAGTTATAAAGAATCCTTCTCCTGTTCCAGTAGTAGCTAACTCTTGTCTTCCTGCACTATCAATAGTCTTATTCTCAACCTTAATTATAATAATATTTTTATAATGAAGTTGTTCTTTAGTAGCTCTATCTAATTGAGGTTTATTATTCATATATCTTAAATAATATCTATTATTTTTATCATAAGTATAACTTCTAATTTGATTACTAGCATAAGTCATAGAAACTTTATTAGCTTGCTTTGCTTCTGGAACACCTTCTTCTAAGTAATCATCTTGTGCTACTGGAGCTAAATCTATATCTGTATAACTATAGTTTAATAATTTCCAATTATTTGATTCTTGTTCATAACCTTTATTACTAAAATTATTTCTTAATTTAGTAGTTGAGACAAAAACATTATGAGGCGCTTCTATATTAGGATCCCTAACAAAAGCACTAGCATTAGTCATACCATTAATATTATTAATATCTAGATTTTTAATATCTCTTTTAGCATATGGACTCCATCCATAATGAACAAATACTGCATCATTATCCATTGCATAATCTAAAAAGTAGTGTCTAGCACTTCTAACTGGTCCTACTAACTTTACTTCTTTATCCTTATATATAGCTAATATTCTAGTAATACCACCTTCTACTATCATTTCATAATTAATATATGAATCTTGAAGACCGGCATGGTAAGTATTACCGATACTGTTATCTATAACAATAGCTAATGGTCTTTCATTACTATTTTCGTTAACTATTTGTAATCTACTCTGTTGAATAACTTTAGGCGCTGGAGGTGTAACAGTTTTTTTACTATCCATTGTCATATAGTATACTACTAGAATAATCAAAGTTAATAATAGAAAGAAAGTCATCGCAAAAAACATTTTATCTTGTTCTTTTTTCTTAGCTTTTTTCTTCTTGGCTTGAACTTTTGGATCTACTATATCAAATTTCATATCGCACCTCCCTGTTACATATTCTACCATTATTCTTTTTATTTTTGTAGCATTATTATTAAAAACAGTATTGTAAATAAAGACTTTTCATGTTAAATTATTACTATAAAAAAAGGAGTGATTATTATTAAAAAAAGAAAGATATTTATTATCGCAATATTATTATTGCTATTAGTGGGGTTTGGTGAAAAAGGAGCAATTTCTACCGAAGTAAAAAAATATTCAAGTCAAAACTCAGTAGATAGTTTTACTGATGTATCTAAAAAACAGTGGTACTATGAAGCTATAAGTGAGGCTTATTCTAGAGGACTAATTGCAGGATACAATCCTACTAAGTTTGGTCCTAACGATAAAATAACTAGAGGGCAGTTAGTCACAATTATTTATCGTATGGCTGGATCTCCAAGTACTATTGCTTATAGTAATAAATTCAGTGATGTAAATGATTCACAATACTATGGTAATGCTGTTAAATGGGCTACTGCTAAAGATATAATTCATGGTTATGGAACCGATAAAAACAAATTTGGTCCTAATGACCCAATAGTTAGACAAGATTTTGCAATTATCTTAAATAACTATGCAAGATATAAGAACTATAATTATTCTACTTCTACTTCTCTAACATCATTTAGTGATTATAAAAAAGTAGAAGGTAGTTATTCTGAGCAAGCACTTAAATGGGCTGTTAGCTTAGGTATTATGAATGGTAAGAATATTAATAATAAAAAGTATATTGAACCAGGAAGTAATACAACTCGTGCAGAAGCTGCTGCTATGATGATTAATTATGTTTTAGTTTTAGAAGAAACTGAAATAGGTACTATTCATTTTGATAAAGATTCTTATTATTGTGAAGCAGGTAAAACTTTTGATACAAAGATTACTGCTTTAGGTACTGAATCTACACCTGGACCAACAGTAAAATCATTTAAAACTAGTGATACTAGTATCGCAACAATTGAGACACATCCTACTATTGCTGCATTCTGTATTAACTGTAAATATGTTTTAGTTACTTGTAAGAAAGCTGGAGAAGTTACTTTATCCGCAACTTCATCAATAGGTGCTACTACTACATCTAGTCTTGAAGTTACTGAAGATATAGGAAGTATTTCATTCGATCATAACACTTATACTTGTCATGAAGGTGAGACTATTGATGCTGACATTACTGCTTCACCATTTACTTCAAGAGTAAACGGTTACTCAAGTAGTAATACTAGTGTGGCAACAATTGAAAAACACCCTACTAAAGCTGCAAAATGTCCTAATTGTAATACTGTTTTAATTTCATGTAAGAGTCCTGGTAAATCAACTTTATCAACTACTTCTTCAACAGGAGCTAAAAATACTGCAGTAGTTACTGTCTATAAAGATCCTGGAACTATCAGTTTTAGTGAACCATCATATACTTGTCACGTTGGAGAAACTATCAATGCTAAAATTACTGCTTTACCATATACTTCACGTGTTGACTCATTCTATAGTGATGATCCATCGATAGCTAGTATTGCTACACATCCTACACTTCAGGTAAATTGTATTAATTGTAGAATGTCTCAAATTACTTGTAATGCTGTTGGAGAGACTTCTGTTTGGGCTGAATCAACTACTGGAGCTAAAAGTGGTTCAACAATAACTGTACTTGCTTAACAATAAAAAAAGATCTACACCAGTAGATCTTTTTTTTATTTAATTTTTCTTGATTCTAGATAGAATCTCTTATCATGAGCATGTCCCATAGAGAATGTCTTACGAGGAAGAGCTCCATCTAAGATAACTGTCTTGAATAAATCACCTTTTGACATAGCATCAAAGATAATACCAACATTACCATCTTTTGAAGCCATTTCTTTAGTAGTATCATCTCCATGAATATAATCAATCTTTCCTTGATGATTAGCTAAGTATTCATCTAAGAACATTTGAATTGATCCAACAGCTATATTTGATTTAGGATTTTCAATGTATAAAACTTTATCATAATCCTTAGTAATCAATTCGAATTTTTGACCATTACCATCTTCATTAATAGTATAGTATTCATTTAAACTCTTTACTAAGTCTTCTACATCAGTATCAAAGATAACTCTGTGAATTGCTTCAAATTCTAAAGCTTCACTGTGTAAATTAACTAATTCAACTAAAGCATATCTTGCTGGGTTATTTAATGCTTCATCTCCCATAGACTCTTTTAATTTTTCATAACAAGCCTTTGCTGTAGCAAGCGAATGATTTCCATCTCCCATAGCAAATAATAATACACCTTTATCAGTAACATCATATTTCTTTTCAAAATTATCCTTATCAGCTAATTCTCCTAGTTTTTCAATTACTTCATTAGCTACTTCATCAGATAATTTATATCCTTTAATATGACCACCTTTTTGCATTAAATCAGTATCATATACTACATCACTATCAGTAACTTTATTCTTTAAACTCTCAATGATATCTTTCTTTTCATCATCAATAAGAATCATAATATGAGGTAATTCTAATAATGCATTTTCTCTAACTTTCATTCTAGGTGGAATTCTTTCAATTACTGTCTTTTCAGTTGCACGAATTAAAGTTTGAGAACCTTTTTCATAAGAATAGTCTTCTAAATCAACTACTCCCATTAATCCTTCTCTTACTTTTCCATCATTCTGAGTTCTTTCAAGATAAATCATAGAATCTTTATATTCAGTAAATAGATCTTCATCTAAATACTTTTTCATGTTTTCATTAATATTTTTAATTCTATCTTCTACATCACTTTCTTCTAGATAAATCTCTGGTAAAGTAAGATTTAATGTAGAAGGACTATCTCCTACGATATTTTTAACTTCATTCCAATAATCAGGTTCTGATGTATACTGGTCACAAGCAACTACACACCATTTATACATATCAGCATCTTTTGGAATTAAAATATTTGCGGCCTTAAAAGGTACTTTCATTTTCTCATCTCCCGAGGTTATTATAACACAAATATAAAATTTGACTAGACTAAAAAGTTTTAAAAAAATATGTTACAATGAATATGTTACGGAGGATTATTATGAAAAAAAGTTTTTGGATTACTTTAATTATTTGTTTTATATTAACTCAAGTCGCAGTTATCTCATATATTACTGTTAAAGACTCTACTGAGATAGTTGATAATAACTATATCGCAGTCTTTAGAGGAGAAACAGGAGAAACTGTTTATTCAACTTATTTATATGTTTCCAAAAAAGGAAAAAAGAAAACTTATTCATATATAAATACTACAAGTACTTCATATGGTTATGATAGTACTAATTGGGATGAAGAGATTACTAAAAAAGGACCATTGAAAAAGAGAAAGCAAATCTATAAAATTGCTGAAAAAAATAATGCTTACTCCTATGTAAGATATGAAGATGGAAATATCTATTCAATAGAAGAATTTAAAGAGAAGTTTTAATCATCAAGGAGGTGCATGATGAAGAAAAGAGAATATGCTTTTGATATCTTAAGAGTTATAGCTATGATTATGGTAATTACTATTCATGTTGCTAATGTTTATTCAAGAAGTTTTGGCATTATTAGTAATCACTCTTTTGCTATATCATTAATATTTAATACTGTTTCTAGAGTAAGTGTTCCAATCTTCTTAATGATTAGTGGAGCTTTACTCTTAGATAGAAAATTTAATAAAGAAAAATACTTAAAAAGACTTGGGAAGTTTTTACTTTTAATAATAGTTTGGGATATTATTTACTTAGTATGGGAATATCTATATCTTGGTGTTACTTATCATAAATTATATAAGTTATTATTTGAACCATATAGAGCACATCTTTGGTTCTTATATACAATATTTATGTTATATGCAATTCAACCAATATTAAGAATGATTCTACAAAAGACTAATAATATAACAAAAATTATTCTATTAATTATTTGGTTAGCTTTTTCTACTATTAGTATGGTTAATTCTGACATTGCTGAACATTTTACTTCCTTTAGTTATATAGGATTCTTTGTAATAGGAAAATACTTATATGATTTTATAAAATCACACGATTTAAGAAAATATAATATTCCTTTAATAATAGTTATTATTTTATGTGATACAGTCAGTATAGTATTAAACTATTCATTGTCAGTAAAATATCATATGTTTTATAATTTGTTTTTTGCTTATAGAACACCACTTATTATGATTGCCTCTTTTGCTTTCTATATTTTAATTATTAGTAATTATAAGAAAGATAGTATTAATAAAATAATTAGTACATTATCTGATTTATCATTAGGTGTTTATTTGATTCATGGTATCTTCTTGGACGTTACTGTTAAATCATTTATGTATCCTGCGATAAATCCACTATTTGGTATTCCTTTATTTGTAATACAAATATTTATTGCTAGTATTATAGCAGTATTTATTATAAAAAAGATTAAATTTCTAAATAAGATAATATAGGAGGCTTAAAATGAAAGATGTTTCTATAATGATTGAAGATGTAAAATTTAATTTAAGAGCTGGATTAATGATTGAATGTGAAGATGAAATTCTAGTAGAAGTTAATCCTGAAATTGATTTTGTTACATTACCCGGTGGAAGAATAAAGACTATGGAATCTGCCAAAGAGGGATTACAAAGAGAAATATATGAAGAACTAAAATATACAGTAAAAGATGAGGAATGTACTTTAAGAGGTATTATTGAAAACTTCTTTGAATATGAAAATAAGAAATATCATGAAATATACTTCTTATATAAAATAAAAATAGATAAGAATCATATACTATATAATGATTCATTAGTTAATCAAGATTCTACAAATCATTATTATAAATGGGTTAAGAAAAATAATTTAACAGAAGAAAACTTATTACCAGAAATTGTAAGAACTTGGGCAAAAACCGATGGATTTGATTCTGCTGTATTAAAATAAAAAAGATCTATATTTAGATCTTTTTATTTTCTTCTAGATAGTCGTCTAATTCTTGTTTCCAATTAGTGGTAGATGCCTCTCCCATCATAGCACATTCAAAGTCGCCTACTGCTTTAAACAATTTAGCAGTTCCTCTAGCGTCTTTTTTGTAGTTCGCAATATTATCTTTCTTAATACCAATTGCTCCTCCAGAAGCATATGAATCAATGTCTGCTCCTATATAGATAAATTCCCAATCACTATGTTTTTTAATTAGTTTACGAATCTTATCTTTAGAAAACTCTTTAGAAGCATTCTCATAACCATCAGTAATAATTATAAATAATACTTTATCAGTTTCTTTTCTATCAAAACTATTAATAGTATTACCTAAAGCATCATATAAAGCAGTACATCCTCCTACATAATAATCTTCATGAGTTAAGTCTTTTACTTTAGATACATCCACCCTATTATGTAAAAGTTTATAGTTATCACTAAATAATACAGTAGTAATCTTAGTATTAAACTTATTCTTCCTTTCTTTCTCTAAATATTCATTGAAACTACTAATCGTATTATCCTCACTACCACTCATTGAACCACTCTTATCTAAGATAAAGACAACATCTAATTTTTTAATATTATTTTTCATAATATCTCTCCTTTCATGCTATAATAATATCGAATTAAAGAGAGACTTTGGTCGCCTAGGAGGGGACATTTATGAATATAAAAAAGAAATTAGAAAAATACTTAAATGATAACTTAGAAATAAAAAGAGCCTTCTTTGGATCATATGCAAAAGCTGCTCCTATAGAAGATTATGCAATGGAAACATCTTCTAATATTAATAATTATATAAATGATAATAAAGAAGAAGATACTTTTCAAATTAAATTATTTAACTATATTGATTCAAAAAATTTGAAAGATTCAGACGTCTATAATAAAGTAAATATAGATAGAAGACTATTCAGTAAGATTAGAAGTAATAAAGACTATCATCCATCTAAAGAAACTATTATTCTTTTAGGAATAGCTTTAGAACTAACTGAAGAAGAAATAGAAGACTTACTAAGTAGTGCATCTTACTCGCTACCTATGAATACTACATATGACTTAATAATAAGATTTTGTTTCAAAGAAAAAATCTATAATCTAAATCAAATAAATGAATTCTTATATGATCATAACTGTAAATTATTAAATGAATAAAAAAGAACCTACTTTTTAGGTTCTTTTATTATTCTAATCATTAATACTACTGTAGCTGTATACATAATCAATACATAAATAGCATGATAATTCATTAATTTTATATTTCCTTGATATAAGAAACTATTATATACTCCATGAATAAGTATTGGGACTACTAAACTTAAGAATAAATATAACCATTTCTTTTTAGTTTTACATTTACTATATAAAGTTAATAAATAGCCCATCCAAATAGCATTACAAATATGATTGGGAAAAGCTGTAAACATTCTACTAATAGATGTCCTTATACCATATTTTAGAGCGAAATAAGCGATGTTTTCAAACCAAGCAAAGCCAATACTAGCAAAAACTGTATAAATCAAAACTGAGTACTTTCTTAGATGTTTATCAAAGAAAGTAGTTCCTAGAGAAACTATCCATTTATATCCTTCTTCAAAGATAGCTACACCAAATAAAGCATAGAATAAAACTTCGAAATAATTAGAATCTTTAACCTTTTTAAAATATGATCCAAAATGCATCTCAAACCTATAACAAATATATGATCCTATTGCTCCTACTAATAATACTCCTAATAGAGTTAACCAATGCTTACGAGTAAATTTCTTATCTAATAAAGCAAAAGAAATAATAAATATAAAAGCTGGTAAAGATGCTACAAATAAATTAAGAAACATAATTATCACCATATTAATTATAACATGATATAATAAATAGGAGACATTTATTATGGATTTTTATACAAGGAGGAAAAAATGAAAATTAAAGGTAATTATTTCTTTACTCTAAGAGAAGATAGTAAAGATGAAGAAAGTAAAGTAGGAAATTTATTAATAAGAAGTGGAATGATTAAAAAAGTAGGTTCTGGAAACTATGCTTATCTGCCGTTAGGGTTTAAAGTTATAAATAAAATTAAAAAAATTGTTAACGAAGAAATGAATAAGTTAGATATTCAAGAATTTAATATTGATAATGATAGTTTTATTGAAGAAATTTCTTCAATGAACTTAAAGAGTTATAAAGATTTACCATTTAATCTATATCAAATTAATAATAAAAATAATGATGTTAAAGATGACTGCTATAGTTTATTAAATTCTAAAAAATTTATAACACAAGATATTTATTCTATTGTTAAAAATGAAGAAATGTTAAATGAAGCATATCAAGATATATATAATGCTTATAGTAATATTTGTAATCGTATTGGTTTAGATTATAAAATAGTTCATGGAGTTAATTCAAAAGAATTCCAAGTACTTACTGATATAGGTGAAGATACTATTGTTTTATGTGATAAATGTTCTTATGCAGCTAATTTAAATGCTGCTAGTCATGAATTAGAAACAGTAGATGAAAAAGAAAAGGATCTTGAATTAGTTCATACACCAAATGCTCATACTATTGAAGATGTATGTAATTTCTTAAAATTAGATATTAAGCATTCAGTAAAAGCATTACTTATGAGTGTTGACGGAAAACTAACTATTTTCTTTGTTAGAGGAGATAGATCATTAAATGAAGCAAAAGTTTTAAAACTATTAGATGCTAAAGAAATGGTATTTGCTACTGATGAACAAATTGCTGAATCAAATGCTTTTCCTGGATTTACTGGACCAGTTGGTTTAGAGGGATGTCAAATAGTAATTGATGAAGAAGTATTACAATTAAAGAACTTTTGTGTTGGAGCTAATAAAGAAGATTATCACTATATAAATGCTAATGTAAAAGATATAAACTATGATTTAGTAGGTAATATAGCTGATGTTATAGATGGTGATAAATGTCCATTATGTGGAAATAATTTATCATTTAAACAAAGTGTTGAAGTAGGAAATCTATTTGATTACTGTAAAGAATTAAATATTACTTATTTAGATGAAAATAATCAAGAACAAAATCCATTACTTGGAAGATTTACTCTTAACTTAAGCAGATTATTTACTACTTGTGCTGAACAAAATCATGATGATTGGGGATTAATCTTCCCAACAAGTATTGCTCCATATCAAGTGGCTTTGGTTCAAATAGATACGAAAGATAAAAAGCAAACTAAAGTAGCCGAAAAAATATATAATGATTTAACTAAGAAAGGTATAGATGTTATCTATGATAATAGAGATGAAAGACCTGGAGTTAAATTTAAAGATATGGATTTAATTGGTATACCATTAAGAATAACTGTTGGTAGAAAAATAGCTGATAAGAAAGTTGAATTTAAGAAAAGAACTGATAAAGAAGCAGTTGATGTTGAAATAAAAGAAGTTGTAAAACTAGTAAAAGATTGTCTAAATGATTAGACATCTTTTTATTTTTTATGCTATAATACCACTCGGTGATGCAAAATGAAAGACAACTATGAAATATATAAAAGTTTGGCTGAGAGAAATAATTGGAAATTCAGTATGGAAGATGATAATAGACCTTACTTTATGAAAGATGATAAATATGCTATGCCTGATGAATTTACTAGTGAGGATGATAAGTTATTACTAGCGACAATAATCTCGGAAGGATCAGATGAAATGGTTAGATTGATTCTAAATTGCTGGGAAAATGGTATAGAAATTGCTGGTCCATGTTCAGGAATTAGTGAATTCCATGAAAGACAGCCAATACGTATACATTTTGGTATTATTACTACAAAAGAAATCATAATACCTCTATATGAAGAATTAGAAAGAATAATGCCAGATTATTATCATTTAGTTAGAATTGAAAATGGTAAATTTAGATATGACTTTAGTCATGTATTAAGAGAAGAATTAAGTCAAGAAGAATCTAATCAAATATTTAGAATTATTAATGATAATCTAAATAACATTTTAAAGCTTCAAAATAATAAACAATATCAAAAAAAAGGCACTAACAATAGTTAGTGTCTTTTTAACTTTACTACTCTCTAACAAAAAACTAGTAAAACTTATTTACTAGTTAATTTTTCCTTTTTATAATTCATGAATATAATTCCTATTATCATTAATACTGCACTAATTAAAAATGTAGGTGTTAATTCTTCTCCATAAATAATAAATGCTAATAGTACTCCAAATATTGGACTAAAGGAAAATACTAGTGTAGCTTTACTAGCTCCTAAATATTTAGTTGATAGAGCATAAGCTAAGATACTAAGTCCATATGAGAAGAAACCAAATATAATTAGAATTGAATAATTAAAAGAAAAATCTCCTTTTATACATACTAGAATCAAGTATAGTAAAGCAACTGCACTACACTTTATTGAAGTAAACAAAGCAGGTTCTTTTGAACTAATTGAAGCAGTTACATTGTTTTCAATTCCCCAACATAAGCAAGCAAATATTACTAATAAAGAATTAAGGCTGATACTACTTAAAATACTATTCTTAAAATTTAATATAAAACTTCCAAGTAAAACAAATATAATAGCAATTACTTCATTCTTTTCAATTGGAGTTTTAAATATCAAATAAGCACATAAAGAAGTCATGATTATTTCAAAAATTGATAGTAGAGATACTAAACTAGCATCAATATTTTTAACAGCCTCAATAATAAAGAAAGATGCTAATAATTCACAAACTACTATTGTCATAATCTTAGGAACTTCTTTCTTTGTTATTTTGTTTTCTTTTTCTTTATATTTATGTTTAGTTAATAAATGAATAATAAATAACCCTACCCCAGCACCTAAATACATTAAAAATAATATTTTTTCAGAACTCATACTATCAACATATTTCTTTTCAATAATAACATTAAAAGCATATAAACAAGCTGAAACTAATGCTAGTACTAATCCGATATTATATAATAATCCTTTTTTCATATCATCACTTCATTATTATTATATCATATATGTTATAATTAATGAGAGGTGTAATTATGAATAATAAAGATTATTTAGGTAAAATATTAAAAATAAAAATAGATAGACCCTTCGGATCAAAACATCCAAAACATGGATTTATCTATCCAGTTAACTATGGATATGTCCCTGATACTATAAGTGGAGATGGAGAAGAACTAGATGCATATCTATTAGGTGTATTTAAACCTGTTGAAGAGTTTGAAGGAAAATGTATTGCAATAGTACATAGAACTAATGACAACGATGATAAATTAGTTGTAGTACCAGAAGAAAAAGATTATTCTGATGATGCTATTGATGCTTTAACAGAATTTCAAGAACAATACTTTGAACATATAATTATTAGAAAAAAACACTAACTAACTGTTAGTGTTTTTTTTAACTTTTGAATAACCTGTCTTTTTATTATCCTTTTCTGAAATTAGTTTTAATGTACGATTCTCTTCGTCAACAACAAGTCCAAATTCTCTTAAAATAGATTCTTTATCCATAATTTCTCGATAATCATAGGAAATACATAAGTAACCTCTAAAGCCATCCATTTCTATTAATTCTGTATCATGCCCTCTTCTTAAATCTTCCATCATATACTCAATATAACAATCTTTTAATGCTGATATTTGTTTCTTAAACTCATTTACCCTAGTTAAATTACGTAATTTAATTGTTTTGTCATAAAATGGTTGTAGTTTTTTATTCATAAGCTTTATTTTTTCACTACTGTTAAGATCAAAACCTGCTTCTTTAAAAGTTACATTAGTTCCTCGATAAGTAGTTGTCACATCTATTACATCATCCCAATCAACTTTATGTACACCGGCAGACTTAAAATATCCATTTTCATATTCTGCCCATTCATAGTAGTCTTTTCTTTTAATAGAAACACTCAAGGCTCTTTCTGGAAATCTTTTTGTAATCTCTCTAAGCTTACTTACTATATCGATTACATCATTTTTATTATAATCAAATTTATTGTCCATATATTCTTCGAACTTTTGCTTAATACTAGGGTCATATTCACAATCTTCTTGACTATAATATTCAATTGTTACATTTGTACTTTTATCCAAATTTCTTCTATCTAAATAATCTTTATTATAATTATAGAATAACACTATTTGTTGCATTATTTGCTTCCCTCCCAAAATTTGCTTCTTATTATAACATTTTATGAAATAATTGCAATAAAAACATGGATTCAAACAAATTCAAAACATTTTTTAGAAAATATGATACAATTATAATAGTTAATAATTATTAGAAGGAGTAATTATGAAATTATACGTTGTTAGACATGGACAAACAGATATAAATTTGAATAAT
>JAFRIS010000038.1 GCA_017432665.1 Bacilli bacterium | reverse complement strand
AGTATAATTATGGATAGAGATACAGCTTTCAAATTTATGAAACATAAAAAAAATTATCGTTCATTCAGTTTTAAAGTATATAATTTTGATGAATTTATTTCATTTGAAATTGAAAGCATTAGAAATCTAAAAAAAACAGATAAAGAAGAGCAATTGTTAGATGATATAATCGGATTACAAGATATTAAAGATAGTGAATCATTATTAAATAGAATCTTATTATTATCTGATTCTCCATTTCAAAGAAAAGCATTACTATTATTAAAAATAAAAGCATTTGATATAGAAGATCAACATTTTCTATCTGAAAAAAAACATAGTGAAGAAGATTTGAAAAACTTGAGAATATTTAAGAAAACAAATTATATACAAAGATAATTTAAAAATATAATTTGAACAGGAGCAATCCTGTTTTTGTATGCAATAAAAGATCTTTGATATTCCGATTATCCATATTACTTTAATACCTATATGTCTTTTAATACCACTTTATGGTAATTACTGAAATGAAATTTTTTTTAGACAGATTAGTATAAAATATGACTTTTTTATGTTATAATTTTAGTGATTTAAGTGTTAGGAAGTGATTTCTATGAATGAAAATAAAACTAATATAAACTGGTATCCAGGACATATGGCTAAGACTAAGAGAGAAATTAGTGAAAAGATTAATTTAATTGATATAGTCTTTGAAGTAGTAGATGCTAGAATGCCTATTAGTAGTAAAATAGCGGATATAGATGATTTGATTAAAGATAAACCTAGAGTTCTTATCATGACTAAATATGATTTATGTGATAAAGAAGAGACTAATAAGATAGGAGATTATTATAAAGAATTAGGATATCATGTAGTAATGTGTGATCTAATGAAAGGTAATACTAATGAACTTCTTAATATTAGTAAAACTATTATGAATGATATTAATAAGGACAGAGTATCTAAAGGCATGAAAGAAAGAGCTGCTCGTATCTTAATAGTAGGTGCTCCTAACGTTGGTAAGAGTACTTTGATTAATAGATTAGTAGGTAAAAAAGCAGCTGGTGTTGGTAATAAACCAGGATTTACTAAGAGTCTTAGTTGGATACGTATTAATAAAGACTTAGAATTATTAGATTCACCAGGAATATTATGGCCAAAGTTAGAAGATCAGGAACAAGCTCATATTCTGGCCAGTCTATCTTCTATTAAGGAAGAAGTATTAAATAATGATCAAATTGCTTCTTTTATACTTAGAAAAATGTTTGAATTGTATCCAGATAGATTAAAAGATAGATATGGTATTGAAGAATTAGATGAAGACTTAATTGAAACTTATGATTTGATAGGTAAGAAACGAGGAGCTTTATCTCGTGGAGGAATTACAGATTATGAAAGAGTTTCTGATATAATTATTAAAGATTTACAAAATGGATATTTAGGAAATATAACACTAGACAGGTTGAAATAACCTGTTTTCTTTGACTTTTTCCAACATTTGTGGTATAATTTATACACATTTGAGGATGGCATACATATTTGAATAAAAAGGGGGAACTATTAAGGATAATTATTCTTAATGGGAAAGTATGTTATATATTGGTGAATGTATTAATAAAGAGACACCAGTTAAATTAGTATGTGATAGAAAGAAATCTTTATTTGGAAAAAGTGAACCTAAAATTTATTTTAAAAACTTTAACCATGCAGAGTTTATTGGTGAAGAGTTATGTAATATTAGAAATATTCGTTGTACACATTACTTTATTGCTGGATTAACTAAATTTAAGGTAAACAAAACATTAAAAAATGGTGAAGTAGATAAATATAGTCCAACTATTGGAATTGGTTCATATGACTTTACTGAAAAAGGTAAAAAGTATAAAAGAATAGATGATTATGAAGTAAGAGCTAATAATGGATTTGAATCTATGTTAAAGCATACTAAGAACGAAGAAAATAAAAGACAATTATGTAGAGACATGCTAGAAATGATTGCTTTAGATATTTATATGGGTCAAGTAGACCGTAGTACAGTTAACTTTATGTTTGAAGAAGATATGGAAGGTAATATTAGATTAGCTCCTTTGTATGACTTTGAATATTCTTTAAGCAGAAATTTATTAAGAATGGGTAATAGTGATATCTATACAAGTGATTTGTATAGTTTTGATACCATTGAAGATTGTCAAGAATTTATTAGACAATACCCAATGTTTAGAGATATCTTATCTAGTTATTTAAATGTTAATCTAGTAGAAGTCATCAGTAGAAGTTACAGTAGACGAGGTTTAAATGTACCTAGTGATAGATGGAAATTTTATATGGATTTTGATCAAAAACAAAAAGAGAAAATTCAAAAGATAGTGACAAGAGCTTAGGCTCTTTTTTCTTGCATTAAAAAGAAAAAATTAGTAAACTCATATTAGGGTGATGTTATGGATAAAGATACTAGAAATATATTATTAGGGTGTTTGATTGCTTTAGTAATAATAGTTGGAGTTATATATACTATAAATGCTTTTAAAGAACGCGATTCGTTTTCCGATGATTATTATCAAGAACAAGATTCAATGGATTCATATTATAGAGAAAACAGGATAAAGGTAGATATTGAAGCAAATAAAAACACTGAACATAAAGATTACTTATTACATGATGGAAATATATTAGTTGAAGTTCATAATAAAAATGAATATAATACTTCTGCTAGAATTTATGTAGAATTTTTTGATGGTAATAAAGAAACAATAGCTATAAGGGATGGCTATATAACTCATATTGGTCCTCGCAAAAAATCATATGATGAGATAGATGTTGAAGAAGATCTTCAAGCTTTATATGAAACATATGAAGTTAAAGTAATGACTTCATATGAATATGAAAAATATGCAAAAAAATATTATCATGATAAAGATATAGAATTTATTTCTTTAAAGAGAGATCAACTTAAGTTTAAAAATAATTATAATAAAAAATTAGATGGTACGTGGGCTCTTTTATACTATAATAAAAATGATGAAATAATTGGATATTCCCAAGAATACTTTTATAAAGCAAAACCACATAAAACTACTACACTTGATGCATATATAGAAAATTGTGATTATAGTAGAATTGAAGTTGTATTATTAGACGCAGATAGTTATTAGATAGGAGAAATCATGACAAAAAAAGAATTATTTGAAAAACTAAGTAAAATAAATATTGATACTAGTAAATATATAGTTGTAGGAGATGCTAGTTTAGTTTGTCATGGAGTAATAAGTAAATGTGATAAGATTAAAATACAAAGCATTGTTTCTTATACTAATAAAGAAATAGAAGTAGAGACTGTCAAGAAATTGGAAAAAAGTGATGAGATAAATAATTATTTTTTTCAAAAAGTTGAGAATTATTTAAAAAACTGTACTGATAAAACTATAATAAAGAAAGTAGAATTATACTTAGACTGTTTAGACACTTACAAAAATGAAAGAGAATTAAAAAAAGAAGGTTATAGTTTAATAGGTGGAGTGGATGAAGTTGGTCGTGGACCTTTAGTTGGTCCAGTAGTTGCTGCTTGTTGTATCTTACCGGATAATTTTAATTTAGAAGGTTTGACCGATAGTAAAAAGTTAAGCGAAAAGAAGAGAGATTACTTTTTTGAAGAAATAAAAAGACAAGCTATTTCTTATGGAATAGGAATCGTAGATGAAAAGAGAATAGATGAAATAAATATTTATCAAGCAACAAAAGAAGCTATGATTCAAGCTATTAATAATTGTCAAATAAAACCAGATTGTGTTTTAACAGATGCGATGAAGTTAGATTTAGATATTCCTGTTAAACCAATTATTAAAGGAGATTTAAGAAGTATTACTATTAGTGCAGCATCTGTACTTGCTAAAGTAACAAGGGATAGAATGATGTATGAATTAGATAAGAAATATCCAATGTATGATTTTAAAAACAATGTTGGATATCCTACTAAAAAACATTTAGAGGCAATTAATAAATATGGAATAATAAAAGAACATAGGAAAAGTTATGGACCAGTAAAAGATTATTTGGAGAATGAAAAAAAATAAAATGAATGAATAGTTTTCGTGTAACTTTACATTCTACGTGTATGATATAGAATAGGAAATAGTTGACAAAAACTATTTTTTAATTTATAAGTTATAAATGACTGGAGGGATTTTATGGCAAAAAACTTAGTTATTGTGGAAAGTCCTAGTAAAAGTAAGACTATTGAAAAGTATTTAGGAAAGGATTATAAGGTTGTTTCTTCTAAGGGACATATTCGTGATCTTGCGACTTCAGGACCATTAGGTTTAGGAGTAGATATTGAAAATGGCTTTAAACCAAGATATGTATATATTCCTGGTAAAATGAATGTTATTAAGGCATTAAAGAAAGATGTTCAAAATAGTAAGACTGTATTCCTTGCAAGCGACCCTGATCGTGAAGGAGAAGCTATTGCTTGGCATTTAAAAGATGCATTAGGCATAAGTGATAAGAATTATAAAAGAGTGCTATTTAATGAGATTACTCGCGATAAAGTTCTTCAAGCAATTGATAATCCTACTGTTATTGATGATAATTTAGTTAGATCACAAGAAACTAGAAGAATATTAGATCGTATTATTGGTTTTAGACTTAGTAAATTATTACAAGCTAAAATAGGAGCTAAGAGTGCAGGTAGAGTACAAAGTGTTGCTTTAAAGTTAATTGTTGATCGCGAAAGGGAAATAGACAGTTTTATTCCAGAAGAATATTGGAAAATAATTGCTATATTTCCAGAATATGAAGCGGAATTATTCAAATATAAAAAGGATGATATAGAACTTCACAATGAAGAAGAAGCTAATTATGTTTTAGATCATCTTGGTGAAGAATATACTGTTGAAAGTATTGAAAAGCAAGAAAAAGCTCGTAAGAGCAAACTACCTTTTATTACTTCAACACTTCAACAAGAATCTTCTACTAAATTAGGATTCCCAGCTCGTAAAACTATGAGTATAGCTCAAAAGTTATATGAAGGTATTGATTTAGGAGATGAAACAGTTGGTTTAATTACTTACATGAGAACTGATTCAATCAGATTATCTGACGATTTTATTAAACCAGCTATGAAATATATCGAAGAAAAATATGGTAAAAAGTATGTTGGTTATGTTAAAAAAGGCAAAAAGAAGAACAATGTTCAAGATGCCCATGAAGCAATTAGACCAACCAGCGTTTTAAGAGAACCATTGAAAGTAAAACAATACTTAAGTAATGATGAATTTAAATTATATAGTTTAATTTATAAAAGAACTTTAGCTAGTTTGATGGCCGACGCTACTGTTAATCAAACAACAATTATTTTTGATAATAATGATTATAAATTTAAAACTACTGGTAGTATTCTAATTTTTGATGGTTATTTAAAAGTTTATTCAGATTATGAGTCTAACGAAGATAAAATATTACCTGAGATTGGTGACAATGAAGTAGCAATTACTAACAATGTTGAATCAACACAACATTTTACTAAACCACCAGCAAGATATAGTGAAGCATCATTAATTAAAAAACTAGAAGAACTAGGTATTGGTAGACCATCTACTTATGCTACTATCATTGATACAATTAAAAGCCACGACTATGTAGTTTTAGAAGAAAAGAAATTTAAACCTACTAGTATTGGTATTGAAACTACTGATAAATTACAAGAATTCTTTAGTGATTTAATTAACAATGACTATACACGTGATATGGAAGATGATTTAGATAAAATTGCTGATGGTAATTTAGTTTGGAACAAAGTTTTGGATGAGTTTTATAAATTGTTTGAACCACGAGTTAAAAAAGCGTTTGCTGATATGGAGAAAAAAGCTCCTGAAGAAACAGGAGAAAAGTGTCCAAATTGTGGTAATCCATTAGTAGTTAGAAATGGTAAATTTGGAGAATTTATTGCTTGCAGTAATTATCCAACCTGCAAATATATAAAAAAGGAAGAAGTTGAAGAGGAAGAAATTTGTGACTGTCCAAACTGTAGCGGAAAAATAGTAGAAAAGAAAAGTCGTAAAGGAAAAACTTTCTATGGTTGTAATAATTACCCAAAATGTAAAACAGCATATTGGGATAAGCCTACAGGTGAATCATGTCCAGAATGCGGAAAAATGCTTGTAGAAAAAAATAATAATGTAAAGTGTAGTGAGTGCGATTATACTAATTAGCACTCTTTTTTTTGATATTTTTTGATTATATGATATTATATAAGAGAATGAGGTGGTCTTATGGCTAAATTTTATATCGTTGCCAAAGAAAAAGATGACTACAGTTTAATTACTATTAATAAAGGTAAATGCTTGGAAGATATTGATTTATTGACAAATAATTTTAATAGTAAAGAAGAGTTTCTTAAATATTTAAAACGAAGAGGTTATCAATTTGCTGAAGAGGTAGATTTATTTATAGTTAATAAAGGTCGTAAAGAAATATATCATCGTGATTTGATTTTTGGAAATCTTGATCTATCATTATTAGCTAAAAAATCTAAAGAAAAAAAATTGGATGTTACTGATACATGTGATGCGTTATTACAAAGAGCAAAAGAAGATTTTGATTTACAAGATCTAATTAGAAAGGAAGCTTTTGATTTATACGGTGATTTAAGAACTGTTATTTTAAACTCACTTAGAAATAAAAAGATTAGAATTTCTTCATCTAAGAATTGGATGCGTCAAAATTATTATGTAGGTAGAGATTCTGTTGCTGCTATTGACAAATATGATAAAGAAAAATCAAATGATTTTTCGGCTGAAAAATTTGTTAAAAAACAAAGAGAATTAACTAGAGATAGACAATCAATAGATAAGTATTTGGTAAATAAAATTGATTGTGATAACGAACAAATATCATTAATGGGAGAACCATTGACTTATATTAATTTAACGTATATTAATGCTGAAAAATTGGCAGAGCCAACTTCTAAAAAAGTTAAAAGAATGAAG
Source organism: Bacilli bacterium (assembly GCA_017432665.1). Classification (GTDB taxonomy): domain Bacteria; phylum Bacillota_I; class Bacilli_A; order RF39; family UBA660; genus UBA3789. The sequence goes on along the minus strand of JAFRIS010000038.1, from coordinate 69,998 downwards.
AAGATGGGTATTCCAAATGAAAAAATTATAGATAAATTAACTATTCCATATGAAATAATTACTGAAGATATAGATTATCGTTTTAGTAATAGTATTACGAAATGTTTATTAGACTTGCCATATCATAAAATTCAATGGGGTCAAAAAGAAAGATATGAAGTGGATTTTTCTAAATGGTCAAATGAAACAGGTATTGTATTAAATGAAAGTGATATGAAGTTTTTAAATGGATTACTTGATACCAAATTACGTCATGATGCTTATTGGTATAAGTATTATCACAATCAGTTATATCAAACAGCAGCGACTAGAAGAGAAGAAAATTCTTATCGAAAAAGTGTTAATGATAAATTACGTAATTCTGCATCTAAGCATGGAGAGGCATATCAAAAGGCCTATAATTTTTATTTAGTTTTACAGGAAATGACTAAAGATAAAGAAGATAGTCGAGGCAGTTATGGAAGATAACAAAGAATTAAATAAGTATTTAGAGTATTTAAAATACCAAAAGAATTATTCTGATTATACAATTGAAAGTTATAAGAATGATATTGTTGAATACTTGAATTATTTGAGTAGAGAAAGTCTTGATTTTAAAAAAGTAGAATATAGTGATATTAGATTTTATTTAATGTATTTAAAAGATGAAAAGAAAGATGATAACTCTTCAATTAATCGTAAGTTAAGTTCATTAAGGGGTTTTTATAAATTCCTAGCTAATGAAGATTATGTCAAAAGTAATGTCTTTTCATTAGTAAATGGACCTAAGAAAAGTAAGAAGTTACCAAGGTATTTTGAATATAACGAATTAGAAGAATTATTTAATGTACCCGATACTAGAACTCTTTTAGGACAAAGAGATTTATTATTACTCGAAATGTTATATGCAACTGGTGTTCGTGTAGGAGAATTAGTTAGTATTAAAGTAAAGGATATTGATTTTAGTAATAAAAATATCTTGATACTTGGTAAAGGTAATAAAGAAAGATTTGTTCAATTTGGAGAGTATTGTGAAGATATCTTGAATGAGTATTTAAGTGATGGTAGACATACTCTTAATAGTAAAGATAGTGATTATTTATTCTTAAATAACAACGGTGGGAAACTAACAGAAAGAGGAGTTAGATTTATTCTGGATAAGTTAATTAAACAAACTGGAATTAATAAAAATATTTCTCCTCATATGATTAGACACAGTTTCGCAACACACTTATTAAATGAAGGTTGTGACTTACTAACAGTACAAAAATTATTAGGACATGAAAGCATAAAAGCTACACAAATTTATACACATGTGACTACTGATAGATTAAAAGAAGTCTATTATCATAGTTTTCCAAGGGCTAAAAAGGATGATTAATAGTAGAAATTAAAGAATAACTCTTTAATTTTTTGCTTTTATTATGTATAATAATATTGATTCGGAGAAGGAGTGTTCTTTTATGGAATATGAGTTCAAATCGCAAGAAGAATTATTTCGAAGAGTTAGACCTGCTCTTAGAAGTAAATGTTCTGAATTACATAAATTAGGATATTCTAAAATTAAGGAATTTGATATTTGGAATTATTTAATTATTAAGAAATGGAAGCAAGCTACTGGCTTAATGCTTTCAGATATTGTCAGTGATATTATGAATGTTACTGGTGATGAACTAAATACTTATTTAGAGCAAAAAGCGATTGAGAATAAAAGAATGCAAAGTTTGAATAATAATCTAGAAATTATATGAGGTGAGTTACATGAAAGGTAAAAAGAAGAATGGTAAAAAGAGAATAATTATTAATTCAACTATATTAGTTTTATTAGTAGTTGGAATTTGTTTATTATTTGTTCCGTTATTCAAAGGATTGAAATTCGGATTAGATCTACAAGGAGGATTTGAAATTTTATATAAAGCTGAATCTATTGATGGATCTAAAATGAACAAAGAAAAGATTACTGCCACTTATAAAACGTTAAGTAAGAGAATTGATAGTTTAGGTGTTAGTGAACCAGAAATTATCGTTGAAGGAAACGATAGAATTCGTGTTAAATTAGCAGGAGTTAAAAATCCTGAAGAAGCACGTACTCAATTATCAACAGTAGCTACATTATCTTTTAGAGATATTGACGATAATTTACTTATGAGTAGTGATGTTTTAAGAGCTGGAGGAGCTAAGATAGGTCAAGATTCAGCAGGTAATCCAGCAGTTGCTTTATCAGTAAAAGATAAAGATAAATTCTATGAGGTTACTAAAGAAGTTAGTGAACGTGGAGAAGGAAAGAACTATATTGTTATTTGGTTAGATTATAATGATTTAACAGATAGTTATTCTAGAGAAGGAAATATTTGTGGTACTAATGAATCTAACTGTTTAAGTGCTGCTACTGTTTCACAAGGATTTGCTAGTGATGTAATCATTCAAGGCCATTTTACACAAGAAGAAGTAAGTAACTTAGTTGATTTAATTAACAGTGGTTCTTTACCATCAAAATTAACAGAGTTATCTTCTAATACAGTAGGTGCATCATTTGGGGAAAAGACATTAGAGACTACTTTATTAGCTGGAATTATTGCTATTGTAGCAATCATGATTATCTTAATGGTAATTTACCATTTTGCAGGATTTATTTCATCAGTATCAATGATGATATATGCATTCCTAGTATTTGCTGTATTCTGGGTAGTAGGTGGAGTCTTGACTCTTCCAGGTATTGCAGCTTTAGTATTAGGTATTGGAATGGCAGTAGATTCAAATGTTATTACATTTGCTCGTATTAGAGAAGAATTACTAAAAGGTCGAAGCTTGCCAGTAGCCTTTAGAGAAGGATCTAAATCAAGTTTTAGTGCAATTATCGACTCTAATATTACAACTTTAATAGTTGCAATTATAATGTTTATATTTGGTGAATCTAGTATTAAGGGATTTGCTACTATGTTAATTATCACAGTACTTGTTACTATGTTTACAATGGTATTCTTAACAAGATTATTATTAAAACTATTTGTTAAGACAGGATACTTTGATGATAAAGTAAATTTATTTATTCATATTAACAAGAAAGATATTCCTAATGTTAGTAAGAACGAAAAATCAAAGCCTAATAAATTCCATAAAGTTAATTTCTTTAAATATAAAAAGGCTTGTATTGGTTTATCAGTTTTAATTATTTTAGTAGGTGCGATAATTGTTTCAACTAAGGGATTTAATTTGGGAATTGATTATAAATCAGGTACTTCAATTACTATAGCTAGTGAACAAAAAATTACTGAAAAAATGTTAAAAGCAGATGTTAAAGAATTAGGATTTAAAGCTAGTGACATTAGTAAGGCTAGTGATGAAATGAATATCAGATTGGATACAACTTTAACTGGAGATCAAGTTAAAAAAATTAATAAATATTTTGAAGAAAAATATGCGGCTAAGGTAAATATTGGTGTTGTATCTAACTTAGTACAAAGAGAATTAGTTAAAAATGCTATTTTAGCAGTTTTGATTGCTTTAATTGGTATTATTGTTTATGTATCAATTAGATTTAAATGGAGTTATGCCATAGGTGGAGTTATTGCTTTAATGCACGATGTCCTAATCATGTTTGCATTATTTGCAATTCTTCGTTTAGAAGTTAGTTCTATGTTTATTGCTGCAGTACTTGCAATTATCGGCTACTCAATAAATGATACAATTGTTTCTTTTGATAGAATTCGTGAGAATTTAGCAGGAGCTGACAAAAAGAAATTAACTCAAGAAGAGTTTACCGAGATATGTAATAGAAGTATTCAGGAAACATTTACTAGAACTATCTATACAACAGTAACTACTTTATTACCAGTTGTAATTCTATTAATTTTAGGATCTCGTGGTATCTTTAATTTCAATATGGCTATGCTATTTGGTTTACTTGCTGGTACATATTCATCTATCTTTATCGCAACAGTTGTATTTATGGCATTTGAAAAGAAGAATTTAGGTAAGAAAGAAAAACCAAAAAAAGTTTATACGGATGAATTTGAGGAGAAGAAGATAAAAGGAATAAACTGTTAACCAGAGGGGAGATGAGTTCTTTGTCAAAAAAACAAAGTAATATTTCCATCGATGAAATAATTACAAAAGCTAAAGCATATATTGAAGATAAAGAACAGATTAACATCATTAAGAAAGCCTATGAGTTTGCTGATGAAAAGCATGCTGGGCAATTTCGTAAAAGTGGAGAGGCATACATTTATCATCCGATGAATGTTGCCTTAATTCTTATTTCAATCTATGCAGACTATGAAACAATTTCCGCAGGTCTTATGCACGATGTTTTAGAAGATTGTGATTGTACTGAAGAGGAAATGGAAGAAAAATTCGGCAAAAATATTACTAAGCTAGTACAAGGAGTTACTAAACTTAGTAAGATTCACTTTTCAACAGAAAATGAATACTTAATTGATTATTACAAAAAAATAATTGTTGGAATGAGTGAAGATGTACGAGTAATAATTATTAAATTAGCAGATAGATTACATAATATGCGTACATTATGGGCAATACCTGAAGATCGTCAAAAAGTAAAAGCCCGTGAAGCTTTAGAAATATTGGCTCCAATTGCCCATCACTTAGGAATTCATAAAATAAAAAGTGACTTAGAAGATTTGGCTCTTCGCTATTTAAAGCCAGATGTTTTCTATGACATTGTAGAGAAATTAAATACTACGAAGATTGAAAGAGATAGAACTGTTTTTGAAATGCAAAATGAATTGTCTGAACTTCTAACAGAACATCATATTCCTTTTGAAATAAAAGGTAGATCTAAGAGTATTTATAGTATTTATAATAAACTTGATAAAGGTAAAAAATTCAGTGATATTTATGATTTATTAGCTCTTAGAATATTAGTTAATACTGAGCAAGAATGTTACTTGGCTTTAGGTTTAATTCATTCTAAGTTTAGACCTCTATCTAAAAGATTTAAAGATTATATAGCTATGCCAAAGCCTAATATGTATCAATCATTACATACAACAGTATTTGGTATAGATGGTTATTTGTTTGAAATTCAAATTCGTACATACGAAATGAATGAAGTGGCTGAGAATGGTATTGCTTCACATTGGGCTTATAAAGAAAATGGTGGAAGTACTAATGCGGCTAATCTTCAATCTACGACAGAACAAAAACTACAATTTTTTAAACAGATTATTGATTTAAGTCATGACAAGATGAGTAGTGAAGATTTTGTTAATACTGTTAAAGATGAAGTTTTAAATAATAATATATATTGTTATACTCCTAAAGGAGATGTTATTGAACTTCCAATAGGTGCTACTCCAATTGATTTTGCTTATAAGATTCATAGTAAAGTAGGAGAAACTACTATTGGAGCAATTGTTAATAATAATATTGTTCCATTAGATTATGAATTGAAAGATAATGATATAGTTAAAATAAATACTAATAAGAATTCTACTCCGTCTAAAGAGTGGATTAATATGGTTAAGAGTACTGCTACTCGTAATAAGATAAGAGCTTTCTTTACTAAAAATGATCGTGAAATCTATGTTGAGAGAGGTAAGTATTCATTAGAAAAAGAACTTCGTAAAAAGAAATTAGTATTCTCAGAATTTTTATCTGATGAGAATATTAAAAAGATTTGTGAAGATATTAAAGTAGATAACTTAGAAGAAATATATTTAAATATTGGTAATGGTAAAGTGCCGGTTAATAGTGTTATTAATGTTATTATTAAAGAAGATGATTTACCAGTACCAAAGAAAGTTAAAATTACTGAAAAAAGCAAAGATGCTGATATTATTGTCAGTGGTATCGATAAAGTTAAAGTTAATTTAGCTAATTGCTGTAATCCAGTATTTGGTGATCCAATAGTTGGTTATATTACTAAAGGTAATGGTATTAGTGTTCATAGAATGAATTGTCATAATCTAGAATCGCTTGATGATAGAATAGTTGAAGTTAATTGGAACACAAATAATAATAAGAGATATTTAACATGTGTTTTGATTTATACTAATGATGAAAAAAATCATATGTTGGATTTGGTTCAAACAATTTCTACTTATAATGTTAGTGTTGATGGAATCAAGATTATGGATCAAAATACTTATGAAATAACTTGTTATGTATCTGGTCTAGAACAATTAGAAAAATTAATAATGACATTAGCTAGAAACAAATATGTTGATAAAATAGAGAGGGAGATGCGATGAAGGCTCTAGTACAAAGAAGTGGCAAAAGTAGTGTTGTCGTTGAAGGTAAAACTATTGGCAAAATAGATTCGGGAATAGTTGTTTTAGTAGGTTTTACTGAAGGAGATAATCAGGAAAAGATAGAGTATATTGCTAAAAAAATAGTTAATTTAAGAATCTTCGATGATGAGAATGGTGTCATGAATAAAAGTATTTTAGACTATGGGGGAAGTGTCTTATCTATTTCTCAATTTACTTTATATGCTGATACAAAAAAAGGTAATAGACCAAGTTATATTAATGCCATGGGTGGCGAAGAAGCTATTAAATTATATGAAGCATTTAATAAGGAATTAGAAAAATATCTTCATGTAGAAACAGGTAAATTTGGTGCTGAAATGACTGTTAATATAACTAATGATGGTCCAATTACAATTATGTTAGAAAAATAATTGTAAACAAAAAAATATTTTGCTATAATTAAAGAAACTGGTGAAGTTTCTTTTTTTTAGGGGAGGATGAATATGCAATTTGGAGAAGATGTTGAAACTTTAGTAGAAAGATTAGCTGATGCTACTATATTGTTAAAAAAAGCTAAATCAGCAGATGAAAGACTAGCGTTAGGGCACTATATATGGTGTATGTATGATGCATTAGTAGCAACGATTGGTGTACCTTTAAATTACTCTGATAAAGATATTTTTGGTAGTGTTAAGAATGGTAAAAAATATGATAAGAAAACAATGATTTTTCGTGATAGAGCGTTAAAAAACTTTTTTGAGAATAGAGATTATCATAAAAAAATGTTAGGAAGTATTATCAATGATCTTAGTGGAAATTTAAATTTTATGGAAGACCAATATACATGTATGAAGGAATGTCTTAGTAAAGGAGAATTCTTTGATATTTTCTCATCATTTTTGAAAAGTTTAAATCTGGGTAAAGACTTTGATAAATTTATTAAAAATGTCGGTATTTATTCTTTTTACGGTGAAGTTATGCCTTCAGCAGCAGGATTCATATTATTTAATCCTGTTGATAAGTCCGTTGATGTATTCTCTTCAAATGCTAATTATGATGTTAGAACTCTAAGTACATTAGCTCATGAATTTGGACATGCATATGATTATTCAAAGTTTGATGGTGATTATATTGATTTTAATAAATATTTACATCGATCTTTTTATACAGAAGTAACATCAGTATTATTTGAAAGATTAATGATAGAATATTTAATCAATAATGATATTTTAATTAATGATGCAAAGGATGAATTAATAGCTAAAAATAGCAATCATTATTGGATGTTAATAGGTGGTTATATTGATAGCTTGCTTGATTATGATATGCTAAAAAAGAACCAACAAGATAAATATAGTTCAGAATATATTTATTCATTAATAAAGAAAAACTTTAATGAGGATATTAAAAGTTTTTTAGAAAGAATATCAACTTTAAATGTAATACATAATCATATCTATACATATGGTGATATCATTTCGATGATTATAAAAGATAATGTTGATAAATATGGTTTTGATAATGATATGCTATTAGAAATGTATGATCGTAGAGGGGAAATATTTTCTCCGGAATTTCTTGATAAAAATGGAGTTACACCAGAAAATTATATTAAAGGATATCAAAAAGAATTAAAATTACTAGAAAAATAATTGTATAATTTGAATAAAAGTATTATAATATAAATGTCTGCTTGGGGAAGAGTAGTTATATAAGAATTAAAAAGAGAGAGTATGGTTGGTGAAAATACTTAATTTAAATATAATGAAGACACCCTGTAATAAGCAATCGGTTTATCGCGATATAGATAATAAGAGTAAAAAATAAGGTGGCACCACGATATTGTATCGTCCTTTGGGTAGCCATCTTTTTATTTTATAGGAGGGATAGAATGATTCAAAAGCAAAAAGGTTGTAATGATATTTTTGGAAGAGAAGCTAAAGTTTGGAAATATGTTGATAGTGTGATTGATGCTTTAATGGAAAAGTATAATTATACTTATATTCGTACTCCAATTATAGAAGCAACCGAATTATTTCATAGAGGTATAGGTGATACTACTGATATTGTAACTAAAGAAAGTTATGATTTTGAAGATAAGGGTGGTAGAAAAATTACTCTTAGACCTGAAGGTACTGCTGGTGTTGTTAGAAGTTACATTGAAAATAAAATGTATGGAGATCCTAATCAACCAGTAAAAGTTTACTATAACGGAACGATGTATCGTTATGAAAGACCTCAGAGTGGAAGAGATAGAGAATTAACGCAATTTGGTATGGAAATACTAGGTAGTGATGATCCTTTAGCTGATGCTGAAATTATTAGCGCAGCAGTTAACTTGTATAAAGTTCTTGGCTTAAAAGAAATAAAAGTAAATTTAAATACATTAGGAGATAATGAATCAAGAGATGCTTATCGTAAAGAACTAATTAAGTATTTTAAACCACATATTAAAGATTTCTGTGAAGATTGCCAAGAAAGACTTGAAAAGAATCCTCTTAGAATCTTAGATTGTAAGGTAGATGTTGATAACCCTATCTTAAAGAAAGCACCTAAGACATTGGATTTCTTAAATGATGAAAGTCGTGATCGTTTTGAAAAAGTTCAAGAATACTTAGATATTATGCAAATTAATTATGAGATTAATCCAAATATCGTTAGAGGATTAGACTATTATAATCACACAGTATTTGAAATAGAAGCTAAAGTAGAAGGGTTTGGTTCTAATAATGTTATAGGTGCTGGTGGTAGATATAATGGACTAGTAAAACAATTAGATGGTCCAGATACACCATGTGTAGGATTTGCATCAGGTATTGGTCGTATAGTAATGGCTTTAGAATTAGAAAAAGTAAAAATGCCAATAGTTGAAGACGTTGATTTATTCTTAATGTATGTTAATGAAGATGAAAAGAAAAATGCTGCATACTTAACCCAAGAATTAAGATTAGCGGGCTTTATAGTTGATACAGAATATACAGGTAGGGCATTAAAAGCTCAGTTTAAACAAGCAGATAGATTAAACGCTAAATTTATTGCTGTTTTAAATAGTGAAGATTTAAATAATAATGAAATTAAGATAAAAAATAATAAAACTAAAGAAGAAGAAATAATTAGTTTAGATGCTTTGATTTATTATTTAGATGAACAATTAAATTCCATGGAAGAAGACAGTGATGATTGCGATTGTGGTTGTCATGATGAAGATCATGAATGTAAATGTGGAAATGATTGTAAATGTGGTCATAAGGAGTAGATATAGATGAAAAAATTTAATAATGGTGAATTTAATATAAAAAATGTGGGAGACGAAGTAGAATTATTCGGTTGGGTTCAAAAGAAAAGAAACTTAGGAGGATTAATCTTTATTGATCTTCGTGATAAGAGTGGAATTATTCAAATAGTAGTAAGACCAGAACAAGAATTCTATGATCTTGCTTCTTCATTTAAAAACGAGTCAGTAATCAGAGTAGTAGGAAAGATTGTTGAAAGAGAAAGTAAGAATAAAAATATACCTACTGGAGAAGTAGAAGTATCAGTGTCTGAATTAGAATTATTAACTACTTCAGAAGACATTCCATTTGAAATAGTTGATGATACTAAAGCATTAGAAGATACTCGTTTAAAATATCGTTACTTAGATCTTAGAAGAAACAAATTAAAAAATAATATGTTATTAAGAAATGAAGTATTACATTTTATTCGTAATAAAATGTATGATATGGGATTTATCGAGGTACAAACACCAATCCTAACAGCTTCATCTCCAGAAGGAGCTAGAGACTTTGTTGTTCCATCTAGAAACTTCAAAGGAAAGTTCTATGCTTTACCACAAGCTCCACAAATTTATAAAGAATTATTAATGGTTGGTGGACTTGAGAAGTATTTTCAAATAGCTCCATGTTTTAGAGATGAAGATCCAAGAGCAGACAGAACATTAGAATTTTATCAATTGGATTTAGAAATGTCGTTCTGTGAAGAAGATGATGTTCTTGATGTAGGAGAAGAAGTATTCTATGATGTCTTCACTAAATTTTCTGATAAGAAGGTAAGTCCTAGACCATTTAGAAGATTCTCATTTAGAGAAGCAATGGATAAGTATGGTACTGATAAACCGGATTTAAGATATGAAATGTTATTAACTGATATTACTGATATTTTTAAAGATACTGAATTTAGTTTATTTAAAAATGTTATTGATGAAAAAGGTATTATTAATGCTATTGTAGTAGAAAATGCAGCTGATAAGTATTCTAGAAAACAATTGGATGCTTTAAACGAAATAACAAAGCAAAGAAAAGCTCCTAGTATTGCTTACTTAAAGTTTAATGAAGAAGTTACTGGAAGTATTGCTAAAGTAGTATCTGAAAAAGAGATAGCTGCTCTTAAAAAAGAATTAAAATTAAAGAATAATGACTTAGTGTTAATTCTTGCTGGAAATAAGAAGATGGTTAAACCTACTTTAGGTGCTATTAGAGTTAAAGTAGCAGCTGACTTAGATTTGGCAGATAAAGATAGATTAGAGCTATGTATTGTTAATGATTTCCCTATGTTTGAATATGATGATCAAAATCAGAAATGGGATTTCTGTCATAATCCATTTAGTATGCCTCATGGAGGAGCTAAAGCTTATGAAGGTAACTTAGAAGATATTTTAGCTTATCAATATGACTTTGTATGTAATGGTAATGAAATGGCTTCAGGTGCTATTAGAAACCATGATTTAGATTTGCTTGCTAAAGGATTTGAAATAGTTGGATATGATCGTGAACATGTTGAAAAGAAGTTTAGATCAATATTCACAGCCTTCAAGTATGGTTGTCCACCACATGGAGGAATGGCTCCAGGAATTGACAGAATCTTAATGCTTATTAAGGATGAACCAAATCTAAGAGAGGTTCAAGCCTTCCCGCCAAGTGCTTCAGGACAAGACTTAATGATGGGGGCACCTAGTGAACTAGAACCAATTCAATTAGAAGAATTAGGTATTAGTATTAAAGAATAAAACTATGGCTTTCCATAGTTTTTTTGTTATACTACCTTTATAAGGTACGGTGATATGATGAAAAAAGGTAAGTCAATCAAAAAACGTATTAAACCCAAGACTATTGATAAAATAAAAAGTAATGAAAAAAAGTATATTGTTTTGATGGGAATATTTTTTGTTGCACTTTTTGTTAGTATTAGTTATTATATATTACGATTAGATGATAATAGACCAGATCTTACCAGTGATATTGATACTAATATAGAAATTGCAAAAATAATTGGGACTGGAAGTACTATTACTTTGACTCAAAATAGTGTTCTATCCGATGAAGATGGATTAAATCAATTGGGGAACAAATTCAGTTTTAAAAATGATACTTCTAATAATATAAAATATCGAGTTCGTTTAGTAGAAGATAAAGCCCTTGCTGAAGAATGTGGTTGTGTTAATAAGACTATTAATTATAAAGATATTAAATATTCAATAGATGAATCTACCGTAAGAACTTTTCAAAATGAAAAGATGATAATAGATGAGGGCATTTTAAATCATGACAACACTAAAACAATTAATTTGAAAATTTGGGTAGATGAAAAATATCCTCAAAAAGATTATCATTTTCATGGCCATGTAAGCATTGAAGAATTAAGTAAAAAATAAAAACTTGTTAGAAATTTAGAAATGTAGTATAATAAAATTGTCAGATAGATACGAACAGGCACTTATAAAACCGCCAAAGTTAACGATAAGGGAGTTTTGATCAGTTATCGGTGTTGAATACTTACTCGTTTAAGGATCCTAATGATAACGTACGAACACCCACCTGTATATGAGACAGGTTTTATCGTATGCCGTCGACGTACTATTCTGACTTTTTTTGTTGCCATTTAATGTTGTTTATGATAAAATAAGGCATACGAGGAGATGGTACTATGCTAATTTTACCTATCGTAAATAAAAATCGTGTCATGAATGTGTCAATAAGATTAAAAGGTGCAGTCAAAGTAAGACGCGGAGTTTGTTATGATGATGCATCACAAAGTGAAATTATTGTAAATAGGGAAAAGTTCTCTGAATCATCATTTAAAGATTCAAAAGATGTAAGTGCAGCAGTAGACTTTATTAGAAGTAAGTCGTTACTTCATCCCAGAAGTTTCTTAGTAACAACTAAAGAAGAAAATGATTCTTCACGATACGATGTATATGAAGTAGCAAAGCCACCGAAGAAAGTAAATGATAATTTAGATAAATTATATAGTAAAGCTATTACTGATTTAAGAAAAGAAATACCTGGTACTAAAGGTAGAGGAAGATATGTTTCTTTTGAAGAATTAGGAATTGATGAACATTTAACAAATGAAAAGATAGCTAAACTTCAACATATAGTAAAAACAGAGAGAGATGAATCAGAATGGCCAAGATTATTTGAAGAAGCAGGTATAGCTGACTTAAGTGATACTTTAGATTTTATAAATAATTTTGAATGTACAATTATTTCTGATTCAACAATTCCAGAAGCAAGCCTACAAGATTCTTTAAATGCTATGGAAGTTCTTAATACTAGAGAATATCGTCATTTAAATAAGTATTATATGCGAGCTAAAAGTAATACTGATATTTATACAAAAATTTCCTATATCAATAAGATTATTTACGATAAGCCGTTAACTTTAATTAATTCTGGAAAACCAAAACAATTAATTAAGAAGAAGGATGAAGTTGATTATAAAAGGGTAGTATATAAAAATGGAGAAGAAATTGATAACAAAAGAGCAGCATAAATTTTCTAGATTAGAAAAAGTTATTGGTAAAGATAATTTAAATAAACTAAAAAATAAAAGTGTACTAATACTAGGTTGTGGGGGCGTAGGTGGATATACTTGTGAAGCTCTTGCTAGAAGTGGAATAGGTACACTTATTTTAGTGGATTTTGATAAAGTAGATGAAAGTAATATTAATAGACAAATAATTGCCCTTGATTCTACTATTGGTAAATTAAAAGTTGATGTTTGGGAAGAAAGAATTAATGATATTAATAAAGAGTGCAAGGTTATTAAGATAGATAAATTTATTGAACCAGATAATATTAATGAATTGTTTGATTACGAAATAAATTATCTAATAGATGCTTGTGATTACATACCAACTAAGAAAGAAATTATCAAAGAATGTTTAAATAGAAAAATAAAATTTATTAGTTCTATGGGAACAGGTAACAAACTAGATCCTAGTAAATTGGAAATAGTAGATTTAAGAAAAACAGTTAATGATCCAATTGCTAGAATTATGAGAAAATTTATAAAAGATGAAAGAATAACTAGTAAAGTAACAGTCTTAAGTTCTACAGAAGTACCAATTAAAACAGGGGAAACTACTCCGGGAAGTACAGCGTTTGTACCATCAAGTGCTGGATTATTAATAGCTAGTTATGTTGTCAAAGAATTAGTAAAGTAAAAAACTATTTTTTTATAAATAGTTTTTTTGTTTATCTTCATGATATAATTTTTATAGAGGTGTTTAAATGAAAAAATTAAATGAAAAGAACAAACAATTAATCACAATAGGTATTGTATTATTGTGCATTATTTTATTATGTGCAGGATATTGGATGTATAGAATGTTTTTTGTACAACCGGAAGGGCAACAAGATGATTCCAACATAGGTGTTACAGAAGTAACTGATTATAATGTAAATATAATCAAAGAAATAAATAAAGAAGCAACTGATAATTATTTAATTAGTCCATATTCTATTGAAATGGCATTAAGTATGTTAAAAGAAGGTGCTGATGGAACAACAAGAGAAGAAATAGAAGACTTAATTGGTGATAGGGATATAAATATTTTGAAAATTCCTAAAAAAGTAAATGTGGCTAATGGAGTATTTATTAATCAAGATTATAAAGATAGTGTGTTGAGTTCATATTCTGATATTGTAAAAGATAAGTATAAATCAGAATTAATTTATGATAAGTTTCAAACTCCAGACGTTATTAATAAATGGGTTAATAGAGAAACATATCAAATGATTCCAACATTATTTAAAGAATTACCAAAAGATACTTTAATGGTTTTAGTTAACGCTTTAGCTATTGATGTTGAATGGAATGATGGATTCGATTGTAAAAGAACAACAAAATATAGTTTTTCTAAACAAGATGGTAAAAAAATGGATGTAGCAATGATGTATCAATCATATGAAAAAGGAACTAAATACTTTGAATTAGATGATGCACAAGGTGTGATCCTTCCATATGCATCATATGATAGTAATGGAAATAAAGTTGAAAAAAATGGTAATAATTTAGAGTTTATTGGTATTTTACCAGATGATGATGTTAAAGATTACGTTGATAATTTAACAGTAGATAAAATAAAAGAAATTGATGAAGAAGCAAAAGTAGCATCAGAAGGGAAAAAACTAGCATTACATCTTCCAAAATTTGAATATGATTATGAGATAGATGGATTTGTTGAAAAACTAAAAGAATTAGGAATAAAAGAAGTGTTCACTCCAAGTGCTGATTTGAGTAAAATGATTGATGAACCAGCACATGTTAGTAGTGTAGTTCATAAAACATATATTGAATTAAAAGAAGAAGGAACAAAAGCAGCCGCAGCTACAGGAGTAATAGTAGAAAAAAATACTGCTAGTGAAGACGAAATAGTACATATTGCTTTTGATAAACCATTTGCTTATATAATTAGAGATCAAAAAACTAAAGAAATGTTATTCTTTGGAGTAGTATATGAACCAAATAAATGGACTGGAAAAAGTTGTAAATAAAAAGTGTTAAGAAATTCTTAACACTTTTTTATTAAAATTTTCTATATAAACCAATTGCTTTTCCAAGAATTATACATTCTTTTAAAATGATTGGCTCCATAGTATCATTTTCAGGTTGTAGTCTAAAATAACCATCTTCTTTATAAAATGTCTTTACAGTAACTTCATTATTATCATTCATAGCTACTACTGTTTCACCATTACGAGCTGTATTTTGTCTTTCTACAATTAATATATCTCCATCATAGATACCTACATTAATCATAGATTCACCGCTTACTTTTAAAGTAAATATTTCTTTATGATTATTAACAATCTCTACAGGTAATGAAAAGTATTCATCAGGAGTTTCTATTGCTTCAATAGGAGAACCAGCCGTTACTTTTCCAAGTAATGGTACTTCCACAACATTTTCATCTTTTTCTAAATATTCATTAGGAACTAATATTTCAATAGTCCTATTTTTATTGTCTCCTTTTTTGATATAACCTTTTTCTTCAAGCTTACTTAAATGAAAGTGAATAGTAGCTGGTGAAGATAAATGTGCTGCATCACCAATCTCTCTAACAGTAGGTGGGTAACCTTTATCCGCAATTAGTTTTTTAAGTATCTGTAAAATGCTACTTTGTTTATCAGTTAACTTTTCCATAGTATCACTCCTTATATATGTAGTTTAACACACTAAGTGTAAAATGTCAAACAAATGTTTTATATTTTATTGACACGAACAAATATTCGGTATATAATCGAAGTGTAATATGAAAGGAGAGAGAGTTTATGTCAGAACGTTTAAGAACAGGATTAATTATTGTAGGGATATATGCTTTATTCTGCTTATACTTATTATTTGTAAGTTATAGAGTGGAAAAATTAGACAACGACTCTTACACTGAGACAAACACTTCAGTAAAATTATCCAAATAATTAATTCTAAAAAATCCAGATATTTTATATCTGGTGGAGGAGATGCTTTGATTACTTCTATTTACTTTAACTCTCTTCTTTCATAGATACTAGAAGTAATCAAGAAGAAATAATGATTTTAAATCATTATTTTTTTTGTTATACTAATATTGGTGAATGTTATGAAAAAAATCTTATTAGTAGATGGGAATAATTTAGTATTTAGAAGTTATTATGCAACTGCTTATAGCGGAGTTATCATGCGTAATTCTAAGGGCTTTCCTACTAATGCTTTATATGGTTTTATTAATATGATGAATAGAATTATTAGAGAAGAAAAGCCTACTTATGTATTAGTTGCTTTTGATAAAGGAAAGACTTTTAGACATGAAGAATATACAGAATATAAAGCAGGTAGAAGTGATACACCCGATGAATTAAAACAGCAATTCCCAGTTGCTAAAGAAGTATTAAAAGCAATGGGTATTAAATACCATGAAATGGATTATTATGAAGCGGATGATATTATAGGTACATTATCTAGTTTGGCTCATATTGATCCAGAATTTGATTGTGAAATTATTAGTAGTGATAAAGATTTACTACAATTAATAGAAGATGATGTAGTAGTTAGAATGTTAAAAAGCAATGACTATATCATGATGAATAGAGATAAATTTATTGAAACTTATGGAATAGAACCAATTAAAATGATAGATTTAAAAGCACTAATGGGAGATCCATCAGATAACATTCCGGGAGTAGCTGGAGTTGGTGAAAAAACAGCTTTAAAATTAATAACTGAATATGGCAGTATTGATGGTATTTATGAAAATATTGATTCCATTAAAGGAAAACTTCAAGAAAAATTAATTAATGATAAAGATAACTGTTATAAATCATATCAATTAGCTACTATAGTTAAAGATATAAAACTAGGATTTAGTCTAGAGGACTGTAAATATACAGGTATTGATAATTTAAAATTAAAAAGTATTCTAGAAGAATTAGAATTTAAGTCTCTTTTAATCAAATATAATTTAATAGGAGTTGTCACAGACAATAATATAGTTAAAGAAGTAAAAGACTTAGAAATAAAAGATATAACTGAATTAGATTCTTCTAAAGATTATGCCTTCTATATTGAAAGTAAGGGAGAAGTTTATAGTAAAAGTGAAATCCTAGGAATAAGTTTCTATGATGGGCAATATGGTTATTTCTTAAAAGAAAAAGAAATAGAAAAATATAAAAAATTATTTACAAGCAAGAGTAATAAATATACTTATGATTTAAAAAAGTGTATTGTTTTATTACATAATTATGATATTGAAATAAATAATTGTTTATTTGATACAGCTGTTGCTGGATACTTATGTGATTATGAAATAAAAGATGATATTAGTAATTTAGCTAATAATATGGGTTATGATATACCTAGTTTTGAAAGTGTCTATGGAACCTTAAAAAGACCATTAGAAGTTACAGAGGATAAATTAAAGAATGTAGTTATTTCAAAAGCAAAGTTTATTTATGAAACTAGAGAAGAATTACTGGATAAGATTAGTGAATATGATGAAGAAGATTTATTTAATAAAATTGAAATGCCATTAGTTAGTGTACTTGCTGATATGGAGATTACTGGTATTAAAGTAGATCATAAATATTTAGAAAATGTAAGAGATGAGCTAGATAGTAAAATTAAAGACTTGGAACAAGAAATATATAAATTAGCTGGTCAAGAATTTAATATTAATAGTCCAGCTCAACTTGCGCAAGTACTATTTGTAGATATGGAGATACCATATCCGAAAAGAGTTACTAATGGTAAGTATTCTACTAGTAAAGATATTTTAGATAAAATTAGTTTTGTAAATCCTATCGTAGATAAAATACTAGAGTATCGTATGTTAGCCAAGTTATATTCTAATTATGCAGTAGGATTACTTAATGAAATAAGAGAAGATGGTAGAATTCATACTACATACACACAAACATTAACTCGTACGGGACGTCTTTCAAGTATTAGTCCTAATTTGCAAAATATACCTGCTCGTGATGAATATAGCCGTATGATTAGAAAAGCATTTATTCCTGATGAAGGTAGTGTTTTATTATCAAGCGATTATTCACAAGTAGAATTAAGAGTATTCTCATCAATGGCTAATGCTACGCAAATGATGGAAGCATTTATTAACAATCAAGATATTCATACTAAGACAGCTAGTGATATTTATCATGTACCTATTGATGAAGTAGACAAGAAAATGAGAAGAACAGCCAAGGCAGTTAACTTTGGAATTATCTATGGTATTAGTAGTTTTGGATTATCTGAAGACTTGGGTATTAATGTAAAAGAAGCAAAAGAGTTTATTGATAAATACTTAGAAGCTTTCCCAGGAATATCTGACTATATGGAAAAAGAAAAAGAAGAAGCTTATAAAAAAGGTTATGTTACTACACTGATGAATAGAAGAAGAGTAATACCAGAACTTTCTTCTAAGAATTATATGATTAGAAGTAGTGGAGAAAGAATGGCTCTTAATACGCCTATTCAAGGAACAGCCGCAGATATTTTAAAGAAAGCAATGGTTGAATTATATAATGAATTAAAGAAAGAAAAATTAGAATCTAAAATACTACTTCAAGTACACGATGAATTAATTTTAAATGTTAAGAATAATGAAGTAGAAAAGGTAAAGAAAATAGTTAAAAATATAATGGAAAATACCTATAAATTGAATGTTCCATTAAAAGTAGAAATAGAAACAGGAAAAGATTGGTACGAAGCTAAATAAGGAGGAATAATATGCCTGAAAAACCAGAGGTAATCACAGTAGTTAATAGTTTAATACCAAAAGTAGTTGGTAAAAGAATAACTGGTTGTAATGTATATTGGGATAATATTATTGCTTATCCGACAACTAATGAATTTAAAAAAGAGATTATTAATCAAAAGATTAATGATATTAAAACTAGGGGAAAGTTTATTGTCATCGAATTAGATGATTATAGTTTACTATGTCATTTAAGAATGGAAGGTAAATTCTTCTTTAGAAAAGTAGGAGATCCTCTAAATAAACATGAACATGTAGAATTAATACTAGATAATTCCATTAGTTTTAGATTTCATGATGTTCGTAAATTTGGAAAGATGTATTTACTTAAAAAGTGCGATACTTATAAAGTAAAACCTTTATCTGAATTAGGACTAGAATATGATGATTATAATCTTACTAAAGAATATTTATATAATAAAATTCATAATAAGAAATTACCAATTAAAACAGTTTTATTAGATCAAAGTATTATTACAGGTATTGGTAATATTTATGATGATGAAGTATTATTTATGAGTGGAATAGACCCTAATCGAAAATCTTGTGATGTTACTAAAAAAGAATGTGAAAAGATAATTAATAATACTAAGATAGTCTTAGATAAAGCAATAGAAAAGGGTGGAACTACTATTAAAAGTTTTACATCTAGTGAAGGAGTACATGGCTTATTCCAACACGAATTGTTAGTTCATGGTAAAGCTGGAGAAAAATGTCCTAAATGTGGAAGTATAATTGAAAAGACTAGAATTGGTGGAAGAGGAACTCATTATTGTAAAAAATGTCAGAAATAGAATAAATTACTATTCTATTTTTTTATTTTGTGATAAAATCATTATAGAATAGTGGAGGGGTATCATGAAGAAGACTAAGATCATCTGTAGTATGGGACCTGCTTCTAGTAAAGAAAAAGTACTAGAAGAAATGGTATATAATGGTATGGATTGTGCTCGTATTAATCTATCTCATAGTACAGAAGAAGATATTCTAAAGACAATTGAATTAATTAGAAATGTTCGTAAAAGTACTGGTACTCCAATTGCCATTATGTATGACACTAAGGGACCAGAGTTTAGAACTTTGAATTTTCAAAATGGTGGTATCAAAATAAAAGAAAATGATACTATTAGAATGCAAAAGAAAAAATGCTTAGGAACTAGAGATAAATTTAGTGTTAATCATCCAGAAGCAATAGATAAATTGAGTGTAGGAAATCACGTCTTAATAGATAATGCTTTACTTGACTTAGAAGTTATTAAAAAAGGTGCTGGATATGTAGAATTAAAAGCTTTGAATAATGGTGAAATAAGAAATCATAAGACAATAAATACTCCAGGAGTTAATCTGGATTTACCATTTATTAGTGATGTAGATAGAAAAGATATTGAGTTTGCGGCTACTCATTCATGTGATTATTTAGCTTTATCTTTTGTTAATAAAAAAGAAGATGTAATCGTAGCTAGAAGGATTGTTGAAAAAGCTGGTGGAGATGCTAGAATAATTGCTAAGATTGAAAGTCGAATGGGTGTTAAAAATATTGATGAAATAGTTGAGGCTGCTGATGGAATTATGGTAGCTAGAGGTGATTTAGGTGTTGAAGTACCTATGGAAGAGTTACCATTGATTCAAAAAGAATTAATAAGAAAATGCCGTGAAAACGGAAAATTTGCCATAGTTGCTACTGAGATGCTAGCTTCTATGTATGGAAACCCAAGACCAACTAGAGCAGAAGTAACAGATATAGCTAATGCTGTTTTAGATGGAACTGATTGCGTTATGCTATCAGGAGAAACTACTGTTGGTAAATATCCTAAGGAAGCAGTAGAAATCATGGGCAGAATTTGTGAATATACAGAATCGACAATTGATTATACAAAGCATGCTGATTATAAAAGGCAAATTGATATTTCTGATACAATTGCTAAATTAGCTGTGGATGCTTCTGAATATAATAATATTAAGTTGATTGTTACGACAACAATGACAGGTTTTACTGCTAGAAAGGTTAGTAATTTAAGACCAAACTGTACAATTTTAGCTTGTTGTCCATCATCTCATGTCGCAGAAAAAGTAGCTCTTAACTTTGGTGTAAAACCAACTGTTACTGAGATTTTTGAAGATACTGATCAAATGCTAAATTACGCTATGGGAATTGCCATAGAAACATTCAAATTAAAAAAGGGAGACTTAGTAGTCTTCACAGGAGGATTTCCTTTAGGGAAAACTAAGAAAACTAATTTTATAAAAATAATTGAAGTATAAAAAAAGATTCTAATTATTTAGAATCTTTTTCTTTTAATGAATCATATAAGTCATACAATTCTTGAACTGAATTTTCCAAGAAATAATAATGAAAAATATAGAAGAAGAATAGTATTAAAGTAATCATCCCAACAATTACAAATGACAGCATTTCACTACTTATAGCTATTCCAAAAAACATTATTGTCCCAAGTCCTACAAAGATAGTAACTAATAAATGAATTAATCTTTCGTGTTGATAAAACTGAATATGAACTAACATATCATTCAATTCATCTTTAGTTAGTTTCTTGTTTTTCTTATCTAATTCACGCATTTCATTTAAATATTTTTTCATTCTATTTTTCATGCCTCCTCCTTAATCTTTTCAGATATTAAACTATTATCAAATTCTTCATCCATTAAGAATTCATGTATTAATTCTTCTTTATTAGATACTAACATTTCTTCAATACGATCAACACGGCATTTTTCTGCTTTAATAATTGATTCTACTTTAGAAATAGCTTCATCTAAATCATCATTTACTACTACATAGTTATATTTAGTAACTTCATTCATTTCTTGATAAGCTATATTAAATCTTTTAATAATCTTTTCTTTATCTTCAGTTTGCCTAGCACTTAATCTTTTTAATAAGGCCTTTTCAGAAGGCGGCATAATAAAGATAAACAATGCCTCAGGGACTAGTTCTTTAATCTTTTTAGCCCCTTCAATTTCTATTACTAAGATAACATCTATTCCTTTATCTAATTTCTTAATTATTTCTTCTTTAGGAGTACCATAATAATTATCGGCATACATTGCATATTCTAAGAAATAATTATTTTCAATTCTTTCTTCAAATTCTTCTTTTGTTAAGTAGAAATAATTAACTCCTTCTTGTTCACCTTTTCTAATCTTACGAGAAGTTGCAGATACTGATAACCAAATGTTTTCATTATTCTTAATAACGTTCTCAACAATTGTATCTTTACCCGCACCACTAGGGCCTGATATTACAATTAATTGTCCTTGCTTCTTTTGTCTAATCATAGATCCTCCTTATATAAATGATTCTGATATTCTTTTGCAAATAATTCTTCATTATATATTAAATCATATATTTTAGTAGTATTAAGTTCAAATTCTAACATTGAATCCTTTTCTCTAGTGATTTTACTAATAATTGGCACATCTAATTCTTTTTTTATGTTATTTAAATAATCTTTACCATTCTTATTAAAACCTAAAATTCTGATATAAGTGATTTTATTAAATGCCTTAGCATCTTCTTTAGTAAAATTACATAGTATATGTAACAACATTCTACTTATTTTATTATAAGTATCCTTTTTACTTTTAAGACTTTTTATTAACTCGTCATAAGTATTAACTTCAGTAATAGTTTCTTTTAGCTTTTTATTTATACCTGTTTCAACTGTTTGATATTTTTCTAAATCATTTTCTGTAATTATTTTATATTTCAAAATATTAAAATACATATCCATATAGTGTAAATTATTAAGCCTCTTTAAAGTGTTGGATGGTACTTGGTCTTTTATAGATATATCCTGTTTTAAGCTTTCTCTAATAGATGTAGCACTTGAGAAGGTGTTGTTTAATTCTTTATCATGATAATTATTAGTTCTCTTAATAGTTTCTGGTATAATCTTATAATTATTTTCTAATATTGTTTTAATATAACTAATTCCTAGTAAATCATTAGGTGTAGTTATTTTTTTATTAGTTAGATCTTCTAATGCTTTAGATAAAGCAGTAGGGTAATTATTACCTAATTTACAATATATTTTAACTAACTTATCAAATTCATCATTGTTAATTTGTGTTTCTGCGATTAATTTCAAATCACGGATATTATCTGATTCACTTCCAAAGATTACTTTTTCTACTTGAAGTTTTTCAAGTATTGTAATAGCTCCATAAGCATAGAAATCAGCACTTTGAGTAGAGAAGGGAAAAGGTAATTCTATTACTAAATCTACTCCTAACTCTAAAGCAATATCACATCTTTTCCATTTATCTATAATAGTAACTTCACCACGTTCAGTAAAATTACCATTCATTACTACAATAATGGTATAATCAGGATACATTTCTTTAATCTTATTTAAATGGTATAAATGACCATTATGAAAAGGATTATATTCAGCAATAATTCCAATAGCTTTCATAGTATCCCTCATTTCTACCTGTATTTTATCACAATCGCTATTTTAAAACAATTGTCAAGTGATGTAATATTTATTGTAAATGTAAGTGAATATCTATAAAATATGGTATAATTTTGATAGATGGAGTGATTCTATGAAAGTAATTGTAGCAGCAGGAGGAACAGGTGGTCATATATACCCAGCTCTTGCGATAATCAACAAGATAAAAGAAAAAGAATCTGATAGTGAATTCTTATATATTGGTACCAGTGATAGAATGGAAAAAGATATTATTCCAAACTTAGGTATCAAGTTTATTGGTTTGGAAATGACTGGCTTGAATAGATCAAATCCATTATCAAATATTGAGGTTTTTCGTAAGTTTAATAATGCTATTAAAGCATCGAGAAAAATTATTAAAGAGTTTAAACCTGATGTAGTAGTAGGAGCCGGTGGTTATATAACAGCTCCAGTTTTATATGCTGCTCATAAGGAAGGTATACCAACTCTTATCCATGAACAAAATTCTATTCCTGGTGTATCTAATAAATTTATAGGTGGTTTTGCTAATAGAATTTGTGTATCATTACCAAATAGTGTTAATTTATTTCCTAAGGATAAGGTCGTATATACAGGAAATCCTCGTAGTGAAGAAATTATTAAAGTAGATAAACTTAGTAAAACTAAACTAGGTTTTAAGAAAGATAAAAAACTAGTTGTTGTTGTTATGGGATCATTAGGTAGTACTACTATGACTAAAAAGATTAAGGAATTGATCCCCGCATTTAATGGAAAAGATTATCAAGTTTTAATTATCACTGGTAAAAAGTATTATGATGACTATAAAGATATGGAATTAGATGATAATGTTAAGATAGTTCCATTTATGGAAAATTTAATTAATTTACTTAAAGACAGTGACTTAATAGTATCTCGCGCTGGAGCAAGTACAATCGCAGAAATTACTGCGATAGGATTACCAGCTATTTTAGTACCATCACCATATGTTACTAATAATCATCAATATAAGAATGCTAAAGAATTAGAAGATGCTGGTGCTTGTAAGATAGTAACAGAAGAAAAATTCTCTAAAGATACTATAATCGCTGAAATAGATAAGTTGTTTTCTAATGAAAAAGAATATGATAATATGGTTAAGAATAGTAAAAAGTTAGGAATTACTGATTCAGCAACTAGAATATATGATGAAGTTAAAAGGATAATTAGGTGATTATATGAAAGAGATAGTTAAGAAGATAAAAGAATTAAATATAGGTAAAGTTGAAGAAGATGTCTCTTTAGATAAATATACTACTTATCGCGTTGGTGGTACTTGTAGTTGTATTGTTTATCCTAAAAATACTGATTGTCTAATTACCTTAATGAGATTTTTACAAAGTGAAAATATTACTCATAAAATCCTAGGTAGAGGATCTAATTTACTATTTAGTAGTAAACCTTATGAAGGAGTATTAATTAAACTAGATGAGTTTAATGATGTTAGATTCTTTGGAAAAAATAAGATTCAAGTAGGTGCAGGTTTTCCGTTAATTAAATTAAGTATGATGGCGGCGAAAAAAGGACTTACTGGATTAGAATTTGCATCAGGTATTCCGGGTAGTGTCGGAGGAGCCGTTTTTATGAATGCTGGTGCTTATAAATCTGATATGGGATATATTGTTGAAAGAGTAAAAGTGTTAACTTCGGATTTAAAAGTAATTTATTTAGAAAATAAAGAAATGGATTTCCATTATCGTAGTTCATACTTACAAAGACATCCGGATTGTATTTGTTTAGAAGCAATTATTAAATTAAATAAAGGTAAAAGAGAAGCAATTGAAGAAGTAATTAATGAACGTAAACAAAGAAGAGTAGATACGCAACCATTAGAGTATCCTTCTGCAGGTAGTGTTTTTAGAAATCCAGAAGGAGAGTTTGCTGGAAAATTAATAGAAGACTCAGGACTTAAAGGTAAAAAGCAGGGTGGGGCCATGATTAGCGATAAACATGCCAACTTTGTCATTAATTATGATAAGGCATCTGCCGAGGATATTAAATATTTAATAGATTTAGCACATGATACAGTGTTAAAGAATTATGATATAGATATGAAAATAGAACAAGAATTTGTTAATTGGGAGTAATTATGGCCAAAAAAGTAGTCAAAAAAAGAAAATTGAAAGTATTTAATTTCTTAATAGTTCTTTTAGTTTTATCAGGACTATTTTTTGGCGTTTATGAGCTTTCTCAAGTTTCAATTAAAAATATTGTTATTAAAAAAACAAAGTATTTAAATGATGACTATATTTTAGAATTAGCTAAATTAAAAGATTATCCATCTTTTTTCTTAACTAGTAGTAATGGTGTAGAAAAGAGATTAAAAAGTAGTAAATATATTAATTCTGCCCATTTAAGAAAAAAGATTGGCTTTATAGTAGAATTAGAGATAGATGAAAACAGACCATTATTTTATAATACAAATAATAATAAATATGTCTTAGGTAATGAGAAAGAAATAAAAGAAGATGCAATAAGTCGTAATTTTAGAGTGCCAAGACTATTAAACTATGTTCCTGACAAAAAGTATAAGAAATTTGTTAGTGGAATGCACAATGTAAAAGCAGATATTTTATCTAAAATTAGTGATATTGAATATAAACCTAATGATTATGATAAAGATAGATTTTTATTATATATGGATGATGGCAATGTAGTTTATTTAACACTAACTAAGTTTAAGATGATTAATCATTACAACGATGTTTTAAAACAATTGGAAAATCATAAAGGTATTCTATACTTGGATAATGGTAACCATTTCCAAATTAAAGAATAGCTAGTATTAAACAAATTACCTAAAAAAGTAGTAAAAAAAGTTAATTTATAGTATAATTAAATTTGAATAGGAGGATTAAGATGAGTAATATTTATACTGGTATCGATTTAGGTACTAATAGTATTAAAGTAGTTGTCACTGAAAAAGTTAATGATAAATATTATGTACTTGCATCTGTAAGTAGTCCTTCTAGAGGAATAAAGAATGGTTTTATTGAGGATGGTAAAGCTGCTAGTACTAGTATTAAAAAAGCTATTAGAGAAGCTAGTGATATGTTAGGAATTAAAATAACTAAAGTAATTGCTTGTTTACCACCTGCTAATTGTAAGATGGATATTGTTTTAGGAGCTACTAATGTATTAGATTATAACGAAATTACTGGGATAGATGTAAGTAATGCTTTACTTGATGCTTTAAAAGGACAAGATTTTTCTAATGATGAATTAGTAACAGCTATGCCAATTAGTTTTACTATTGATGATAATAATGTTACTAAAGATCCTAAGGGTATGAAAGGTAGCTTATTAGAAACTAGAGTAGTTATTAGTACTATGGAAAAAGCTGCTTTATATAGAATATTAGAAGTATTAAAATTAAGCGGAATAGAAACAGTAGACATAGCTTTTACTTCTACTGGAGATTATTTTGCAATTAAAAATAAAAAATATGATGAATTAGTAGGAGCTATTATTAATATAGGTGAATATTCTACTAATGTTAGTGTTTTTAATAAAGGAATACAAATTAAGAATAGTACATTACCAGTAGGTAGTGCTAATGTAGATAAAGATTTAACTTACGTACTTAGAGTAGATCCAGAAGAAGCTAGAAAGATGAAAGAAAACTTTGCAGTAGCTGCTGCAGATTATGCAGACAATAACGATAAGTTAGAACTTTCTATTGATAGTGAAACTACTAAAGAAGTAAGTCAAATGGGAGTTTCAAAAATAGTAGAAGCTAGAGTAAGAGAAATACTTGAACTAGCTAAAAATGAAATAAAAAACTTAACAAATAGAGAAATTCGTTATATAATTATAACGGGTGGCCTTAGCGAAATGGCTGGCTTTAATCATTTGGTAGAACAAGAATTTGGCTTTGTAGCTAAAAAGTGTGATATTTCTACTATGGGAGCTAGACATAATAAATATAGTAGTTGCTATGGCATTACTAAATATTTTGATGATAAATTAACATTGAGAGATAAGCAATATAATATGATACCAGAAGACGATATTGAAACAATGTTGTGGATAGATCCTAATATTACGAAAGAAAATATGTTAAATAGAGTGTTTGGGCACTTTTTCAGTAACAATTAAGGAGGAATAGGTATGATAGGCGGATTAGAAATGGATCAATTAGCCAAAATCAAAGTTATTGGTTTAGGTGGTGGTGGTGGAAACGCCATCAATAGAATGGTTGAATCTGGAGTAAAAGGTGTAGAATTCATCGCAGCTAATACAGATTTACAAGTACTTAATAACAGTAAAGCAGATGTTAAAATTCAAATAGGAGCAACTCTTACTGATGGATTAGGAGCTGGAGGAAAACCAGAAGTTGGTAAAGAATCGGCTTTAGAATCTAAAAAAGAAATTGAAGATGCTTTAAGTGGGGCAGACATGGTATTTATCACTGCTGGAATGGGTGGAGGTACTGGTACTGGTGCTGCTGCTGTAGTTGCTGAAATTGCTCAAAACTTAGGAGCTTTAACTGTAGCTATTGTTACTAAACCATTTTCATTCGAAGGAAAAAGAAGAATGGAAAATGCCATTCAAGGTATTGAAGAATTAAGAAAACATGTTGATACACTAATTGTTATTCCAAATGATAGATTAAGAGAAATAATTGATAGATCTACTCCAATGCTAGAAGCATTTAAAGAAGTTGATAATGTACTTCGTCGTGGTGTTCAATCTATTTCAGACTTAATTGCTGTTGTCGGATTAGTTAACTTAGACTTTGCCGATGTTAAAGCAGTAATGGAAAATAGCGGTCGTGCTATTATCGGTATTGGTATTGGTATGGGTGAAGATAGAGCTCTAGAAGCTGCTAAACAAGCAGTATCAAGTCCATTATTAGATACATCAATTGAAGGAGCTACTGATGCTATTATTAATATTACTGGTGGAGTAAATTTAACATTATTTGAAGCAGAACAAGCTGCTGAAGTAGTAAGAAGTGCTGCTAATACAGATATTAATACAATCTTTGGTTCAGTAATTAATGAAAACTTAAGTGATGAAGTAATTGTTACCGTAATTGCTACAGGTTTTGATAAGCAAAAGAAAGCTGTAGATCAACCATATACTAGTAATGATCAAGCACCAAGAAGGCCAGTAATTCCAAGAGAAGATCACTATCATAAAACAGAAATCTTAACTACTGAAGAAGAAAAACCTATGTCAATGGATGAAGTTGACTTAGAAGTTCCAAGATATTTAAGAGATAGAAATTATTAGAAAATAAAAACTAGATTAATTAATCTAGTTTTTTTATTAATAATAAGTTTTTTGTTCAAATTTCTTTTTGTTTTCCGCAGCTCTAATTATTTGAGCCAAGATATTTAAAGCAATTTGTTCAGTCTTTCTATCTACATCACGTAAGGGGTTGAATTCTACCAAGTCAAATGATAAAACGTCTTTAAAATTTTTAACAATATATTCATTAATCTGCATAGCTTCTTCTTCAGAAATACCATCAAATTCTGGAATACTAACACCTGGACAAATATCAGGATCAATAATATCTAAGTCATAACAAATATGAACACCTTTAGTTTTAAAACCGGCTATTTTAAAAGCTTCTTCCATGACAGTTTCAACACCTTTTTCTTTGATGTCTTGAGTAGTGAAAACTGTTACTCCGGAATATCTAACATTGTCTTTTTCTCCACTTTGCATATTTCTAACTCCTACAATAACAGTTTTAGAAGTTTGAATTATTTTACCATCGTGGTAAGATCTTAAATCACTGTTTTTGTAACCATTAATTGCCGCTAAAGATAATCCATTTAAATTACCTGAGACAGTAGATTCAAAAGTATCATATCCAGCATGCGAAGCAATCCAAATCATCCCAACATCAATGTTTGATTTAGCTGAAGCAAACGCAGAAGCCATTTCGGCAGAACGATCTCCACCAATCATAATTGGGAAATACTCTTCTTTAGTTTTATCTACTATATTTTTATATAATAATGAATTAAACTTTTCTATTTCATATTCATTCTTTCTACGATCAGATAAATTTCTACTTTTAATAATACTTTTATCTTTAGAAAGTAACATACTTTCTCCTTTATAGAAAGACTTTAAATCATTCATTAATTGTACAGGTCCTAAATCAGCTCCATCAATATGAACTCCTAAATCAGTACCTGCTCCAAATATCATCGTACGCATAGTATCACCATAATCATTTTATCTTAAAAAGCAGTATATTTCAAGAAAATCCTTTTATAAAGAAAAAGTATACTGTATAATAAATGATAGGTGATAAAATGAAAAAACTACAAAAATTGTATCCTGAAATACAGGAAGATATTGAAATTAAAAGAATATGTATAAACTCTAAAGAGATTAAAAAAGGAGATTTATTTGTTTGTACGATGGGGGCTACTGCTGATAGACATAACTTTATTGATGAAGCTATTGAAAATGGAGCTAGTGCTATTGTAGTTAGTAAAGATGTTGGAGAAAAGAGTGTTCCAATTATTAAAGTAGAAGATACTAATAAAGAATTACCTTACTTATGTCAAAGATTTTATGATTATCCTGATCAAAAATTAAAGATGATCGCAGTAACTGGTACTGATGGTAAAACTAGTACTACTACGATTGTACAGACATTAATTGGTAAAGACTTATGTGGTTATATTGGAACTAATGGTAGAAGTTATGGGGATTTTGAAGGAGATAATCCTAATACTACTCCAGATGCTCAAAATATGTATATGTATTTAAATGAATTTGTAGAACATGGCTGTAAATATGCATCTATTGAAACATCTAGTGAAGCTTTCTTTAGAGGAAGATTACAAGCTATGGAATTTGACGTATCTGCTATGACAAATGTAACTTCTGAACATTTAAATATTCATGGTAGTTTTGAAAATTATTTAGAATCTAAATTAATGCTATTTAAACAAACAAAAAAAGATGGTTATTCTATTTTAAATCATGATGATAAATACTATGAAAAGACCAGAAAAGCTTGTAATGCTAAAAATATTTTAACTTATGGTATGGGAGAAGATAATGATCTACAAATAGTAGAATTCAAAGTACATCCTAATCATACTGATATTACATTTAAGTATAATGGTGAAGAAATAAAAGTAGATAGCCCATTATTAGGAGACTTTAATGTTTATAATTTAGCTTGTGCACTTCTATGTACCATATCAGCTGGATATGAGTTAAAAGATATTCTACCTAAGATTAAAGACATTAAAATAAGTGGAAGGTTAGAATTATTAGATATAGATACCCCATACTATGTAATGGTTGATTATGCTCATACTCCTAATGGTATTACTAAATTATTAAATTTTGTTCATACTTTAGATATAAATAGAAGTATTGTAGTAATAGGTCAAGCAGGAGAAAGAGATTATTTAAAAAGACCGCAAGTAGGTAATGTAGTAGTAGAAAATGCTACTTATGCAATCTTTACAGCAGAAGATCCTAGAAGTGAAGATCCAGCTGATATTTGTAATGATATTATTAAAGAATTGAAAGAAACTCATGATAATTATGAAATAGTATTAGATAGAAGAGAAGCTATATATAAAGCAATTGATATGGCAGAACCTAATGATATGGTTTTAGTACTAGGAAAAGGTAATGAAACATATGAGAAATTAAAGAATGAAACAATTTACTTTAATGATATGGAAGAAGCTTATAAAGCCGTAGAAGAAAGAGAAGGTAAATAATTACTTTCTTTTTTTATAAAATAATTAATAGTTAATATTACTTGTGATATAATAATTATGGTGAAAGTATGATTATAAAGATAATTAAATTTATACTTATTATATTATGTATGGTTTTTATATTTTCTTTAAGTGCTGATAATGGAGAAGTTAGTGAAAAGAAAAGTGATAGTGTTATAGTTAAGATTACTGAGACTATTTTACATAGAAAGCTAACAGATGAAGAGAAAGAAAAATATATTGAAAAGACAGTTGTATTAGTTAGAAAGACTGCGCATTTTCTACTATATTTTATTTTGGGTTTATTAATAATTAGTTTCTTAAAGGAATTTGGTTTAACTAAGAGAAGTATCTTTATTAGTATAATTGTGGTATTATTATATGCATGTAGTGATGAAATACATCAGACTTTTGTAGCTGGTCGTAGTGGGGAAGTGCTTGATGTATTAATTGATACTATAGGTGGTAGTTTATCTACGTATATCTATTATTTAATACATAAAAGGAGGAGATTAAATGAACAAGAAAAAGCAATTAGCTAAGAACACTATTATTATTTTCTTTGGAAAAGTATGTACTCAGTTAATATCATTTTTCTTACTTCCTTTATATACTGCTTACTTAGTAACTTCTGAATATGGATTAGTAGATTTAATTCAGACATATGTAACATTATTAGTACCAATAATTACTTTAGAATTAGAAATGAGTATTTTTAGATACTTAATAGATTCTAGAAGTAGTGAAAAAGAAACTAAGAAATTAATTAGTAATAATTTTTATGTATTACTTATTAGTTTAAGTATATTTAGTATTTTATATGTGATTGTTACTTGTTTTGTTACAATACCATTTAGATGGTTAATACTAGTAGATATAATTGTCTGTGTTCTATCAGGTAATTTCTTGCAAGTAGCTCGTGGATTTGGTAAGACAGTAGATTTTTCAATTAGTTGTATTTTAACTGGTCTTACTACTGTGGTATCTAACATATTCTTAATTTGCTTTATGGGTATGCAAGCTGAAGGTATGATTATATCTATGGCTTTAGCTAACTTTATCTGTTCTTTATATCTATTTATTAGATTAAAATTAAATTCAAAAATAGACTTTAAACTAGTAGATCATAAATTGTTAAAAGATATGTTTAAGTATTCTATACCATTAATTCCTAACGGTATTAGTTGGTGGGTAGTTAATGTTAGTGATAGAAGTATTATTGCTTGGATATTGGGTTCAGGAGCTAATGGTTTGTATGCTATTAGTAATAAATTCCCAACGATTATTTCAAGC
Organism: Bacilli bacterium; assembly: GCA_017432665.1. Classification (GTDB taxonomy): domain Bacteria; phylum Bacillota_I; class Bacilli_A; order RF39; family UBA660; genus UBA3789. The sequence goes on along the minus strand of JAFRIS010000038.1, from coordinate 37,813 downwards.
CTTACAGGAGTCTTTAATTTAAGCTGGAGTGAGAGTGCTGCTCTACATATAAATAGTAAAGACCGCGATGAGTTCTTCTCTGATATTTTTAATACAATTATGAAATTGTTTATAGCCTTGGGAGTGGGAATGATTGCTTGTATGCCATTTGTTTTCCCAATACTTATTAATTCTAAATATAATGATGCCTATAATTATATTCCATACTTAGTATTAGGCAGTGTATTTAATGTAGCCATTTGTTTGTATAGTCAAGTATACCTTGCTAAGAAGTTATCTAAACAAGTTGCTTCAACCGCAATAATGGGAGCTATTATTAATGTCTTAATAAATATTATCTTTATCAAGAGGATAGGTCTATATGCCGCAGCTATATCTACCGCAATATCTTATTTTGTTATGATGTTATATCGTCATATAGATTTAAAGAAATATGTTAATATCAAATTAGAAAGTGGTTTAGTTATTAAAAGTGTCTTAATTTTTACTTTCGCAACTATCCTTTATTATCAACATAATATATACTTAGATATTTTAAACTTATTAGTAGTTTGTATCTATGCTTATATAACTAATAGAGAGTTCTTAAAATCATCATATAAAACAGTACTTGATAAATTAAAAAGATAACATATAATCTGTGGATTATATGTTTTTTCTATTCTTTACAAAAAAAACTATTTTTAATATAATTTAGATAGGGTGATTATAATGAGTAGTCGATTAAGTTTTAAAAGAAGAGTTAAAAGATTTTTAAAAACAAAAGGTCATTTAAGTCTTAAAGGAGCTATTATCCTAATAGTTATTTTAAGTGGAATACTACTATTTAGTATTTATGAACTATTTTTATTGCCCAAAATTGATTTAAAAGGAAAAGAAGAACTTGCTCTTAATTATAAAGCTAAATATGTTGAGAAAGGATATAAAGCTAGTTATTTAGGAAAAGATATTACTAGTGATGTTAAAACTAGTGGTAAAGTTAATACTAAAAAACTTGGCACTTATGAAATTAAATATAAAGCAGGTAAGGGTATTTTTAAAAAGACTGTAACTCGTACTGTTATAGTAGAAGACTTAGAAAAACCTAAACTTGATACTAATAGCGATGATATTTATGTTTGCCCTGGTGAGAAAGTAAAAGCTGAAAAAGTGAAAGCTACTGATAATTATGATGGAAATATTACTGATAAAGTAAAGATAAAAGTTAGTGAAGATGAAGTTGTTTATAAAGTTACTGATAGTTCTGGTAATAGTAAAGTAATAACTAAGAAAGTATTATATAAAGATATTGAAAAACCAGTTTTAACTTTAAATGGGAATAAAGAAGTTGGTATTTTTGTTGGTGATAAGTATAGTGAAGCAGGTGTAAAAGCTATTGATAATTGTGATGGAGATTTAAGTAGTTCTGTTAAATCTGATTCAGCAGTAAATACTTCTAAGGCAGGAGAATATACAATTAATTATAATGTTAAAGATAAAGCTGGTAATGAAGCTACTATTACTAGAAAAGTAAGAGTTAACGAAAAGAATCGTAATGGAGTAGTTTATTTAACATTTGATGATGGCCCTAATAGTGGTACTACTGATGTTATTTTAGATATTCTAAAATCTAAAGGCGTAAAGGCAACTTTCTTTGTAACAAATAAGGGACCAGATTCATTAATTAAAAGAGAATTTGATGAAGGACATACAGTTGCCTTACATACAGCTAGTCATGATTATGCTTATATATATTCATCAGAAGATAATTATTTTAAAGATTTAAATAGTGTTGGCGCTCGTGTAAAAAGAATAACTGGTCAAGAATCTAAAATAATTCGTTTTCCAGGAGGAGCTAGTAATACTATCTCACGTCGTTATTCTCAGGGAATTATGAGTAGACTTACTAAAGCAGTAGTTGCTAAAGGTTATAGATATTATGATTGGAATGTTTCATCTGGAGATGCTGGTTCAACTACAGATCCTAATCAAGTATATTTAAATGTAGTTAATAGTTTAAGTAGAGATAGAGCTAATATGGTTTTAATGCATGATATTAAACCATATACTAGAGATGCACTTGCTAGAATAATTGATTATTGTAAGAATAATGGATACCCTATGGAAAGAATAACTATGTCTACAGAAATGGTTACTCAACGAGTAAATAATTAGACAAAATAGGGAAAATATAGTATAATACACGGGGAGTGATTTGATGGGGCTATTTAGACCTAGAATTTACCAAAAGAGTATTTATGATATTAATTATAAAAATCTAAAAGAACAAGGTATTAAGTGTTTGATTTTTGATTTAGATAATACTTTAGGTTTAATATCCAATAAAAATTGCCCGGAAGAAACTAAAGAATTAATTAATAAGTTGAAGAAAGACTTTCTAATTATAATTAGTTCTAATAATATGAAAAGAAGGCTAAGACCATATTTGAAAGAACTAGAAGTAGATGGTATATCATGGAGTATGAAACCTTCTGCTAAATGCTTATTACAAATAAAGAATAAGTACAAATTGCACAAAAAAGAAATGTGTATTATTGGAGATCAAATAGTTACAGATATCTTAGCTGGTAATCGTTATCATATTAAAACTATTTTAGTTGACCCCTTAGGAGAGAAAGATTTGAAAATAACAGGTCTAAACCGCAAAGTTGAAAATAGAATAATTAAACATTATGAAAAAAGGGGATTATTTGAAAGAGGAAAATATTATGAATAGTGAAAAAAAGTGTGCAGGATGTGGAGTCCTCCTGCAAGATCAAAATGTCTTACAAGAAGGATATACGACTAATTTAGATAATGATATTTGTCAAAGATGTTTTAGAATGAAGAATTATGGAGAATACCAAGTAGTTACTAAATCTAATGATGAGTATTTAAATATCTTAAGAGAAGTTAATAAGACTAATGATTTAGTGTTGTATGTTACAGATTTGTTGAATTTAGAAAAAGATATTGAAAAGATTAGAGAAGTTATTTCAAATAAAATGATTTTAGTTCTAAATAAAAAAGATGTTTTACCAAAATCAGTAAAGGAAACAAAATTAATTGAATATTTAGAATCTAAAAACATTCATTTTGAAGAAGTAATAGTAATATCTGTTAATAAGAATTATAATATTGACTATTTATTAAGTAAGATTCAAGAACATCAAACTAGTTATAATGTTTATGTAGTGGGACATACTAATGCTGGTAAAAGTAGTTTAATTAATAAATTGATTAAGAATTATTCAGAAAATGATACTCAAGAGTTAACAATGAGTCCTTTGCCTTCTACTACTCTTAATACTGTTAAGATTGAGATTAATAAGTATTTAACATTAATAGATACACCTGGTTTAGTAGAAACGGGTTCAATTTTAAATCATGTAGATGAGAAACTTGTCAAAAAAATATCTCCTAAGAAAGAAATTAAGCCAAGGACATATCAATTACGTAAGAATCAATCAATTATTATTGAAGATATTATTAGAATAGATTATGTAGAAGGGGACAAGAATAGTTTTACATTATTTATATCTAATGATTTAAAGGTAAAAAGGCTGTTAAATTTATTTAACAATAGTGAATTAAAGAATAAAAATAAAATTACTTATAATTTAAAGTATGATGAAGATTTGGTAATTAGTGGATTAGGTTTTATTAAAATCGTTAATAAAGGTACTATTGATTTATATATTGATCAAAATGTTGAGACCTTTACTAGAAAAAGTTTAATATAAGTAGACAACAGTCTACTTATTTTTTTTGAAAAAAAGTTGTTTCAATTATTGATATCTTGTTTAGTTTTTGATATTATTTATATTAGAGATAGAATATAGATATGGATATAGAGGTGTCAGTTAGTATGAATAGAATAAAAAGCCGTTTTGGATTTACTTTGACAGAATTGTTAGTCACAATGGTAATATTAGGAATAATAACAGGTTTATCTGTTCCCATAATTCGTAATATTCAAAGAAGACAAGTAGAAAAAAAATATACAACTTATATGGATAGTTTAAATTATGCTAGTAAGTTATATGTTGATTCATATGCAGAAGACTTATTTGGTCATGGTTCTAGAGGTTGTGCATATGTTGATTTAACTGAACTAGAAGGACGAAATTTAGCTAAAGATATTGATATGCGTAATGTTAGTTGTAAGTCTAATTTCACGCTTGTAAAAGTGGTTAAGTTTAAAGAACAGTATTATTATAAGTCATATATTGGTTGTGGTCCTAAAAAGGGAGCTACAGTAGAACCTGATGTTTTTAAACCATCAAAAGTTGAAAGAAGTGAATTGTGTAATGGAGAGTTTGATAAGACAGTTCTTATAAATGCTGATCCAGCAACAGTAACTGATGCGACTAATCAAGATGTATCTCCAATAATAACTTTATCTTCAGAAACTGGAGTAAATAGAACTACAGATTTGAAATATGGTTGGAGTTATGCTGAAGGTGATCATAATATAATTGGTGGAGAAGGTGCTTGGCAAAATTTGTCTTTTAATATTCCAACCAAAAGAAGCCAAATTAAAATGATTCAGCGAAGTGAAACACAAACATTTGCTTCAAAAACAAATGTTGAATCTCCAAATGTGACAGGAGATGTTTGGTTGGTAATCAAGGTTACTTTCCTTGAAGACTTAGATGGAGTTAATTGGCAGACAGTTAATAATGAGGAAGATAATTATGTTTATATTGGACCATTCCGTTTGGATAATTCTCCACCGGAAATTACAAATGTAACAGTCGCATCATCTGATCCTAATTTTCAACATCAAAAAGCAGATGTTTCATTTACAGCTGTTGACCATCAATATACAGAACAAAATAATTTAAAAGTATGTATAGTTGCGAATCGTGAATGTAAAGAAAGCGATTATAAGCCATTCCGTGATAGTGATACAATAAAAGTCGCTAATGATTATGATGGTGGAACATATCAAGTATATATTGGTGTCAAAGATGAAGCCGGTAATACTACGGAATTACCACCTGTAAGTTATCAAGTATATCGAAGATGTTCAGTTGCTATACCAAAAGAGAACTGGAGAGATATTACACAATGTACAAAGAAATGTACACCTCCAGGAGGAACAGCAGGTACTAAGAAACAAGAATGTGATATGAAAGATAAATTCTTGGATGACCTTTGTGAAGGTAAAGCAGAACAAACAGTAACATGTAATGATTTTGATTGTTGTTCGCAAACTGATTTATCTTGTGGTAATTGGACAAACTCTGGAACATGTTCTAAAAAATGTACACCTCCAGGAGGAACGCCAGGAACTCAAAAACAAGTTAGAACTTGTAATAATATATCTCACTTTGATTCTTCAATAGTTTGTTCAGCTAATACAAGTCCTTCGAATACTACACAAAATATAGTTTGTAATGATTTTGATTGTTGTAGAGAAACAACTAGAAATGAAGGAAGCTGGAGTTCTTGGAGTACATGTACTAAGAAATGTATCATGTCTACTAGTGAAACTCCTGGTACTCAAAAACAAACGAGATTAATTACTAATATTTCTACTGCAGATCCTTCAGTTACATGTAGTACTAATTTAGAAACAAACACTAGAAATTGTAATAATACTTCAGCATATTTATGTTGTAGTTCAGCAAATATTCAATTAAGTTGTGGAGCTTGGGAACCATATGGTCAATGTAGTAAAGCTTGTGAAGGTACATATTCAAGAACAAGAATTTGTAACAATGTTTCAAAATTAGATGGACGTGTATGTTCAGCTAATACTGATCCAGCAAATACTACACAAACTAGTTCATGTGGACCAACATGTTGTTCAAGCGTAACAACAACATATGGAAACTGGAGTGCTTGGACTACATGTACTAAGAATTGTGGAGATGGAGTTCATTCAAGAACTAGAACTGTAACTAAAAAGTCAACTTATGATAATAGAACATGTTCTTCAACAACAGAAACAGAAACTGGAAGTTGTCCAATCCCAGCCGTTGATTGCTGTGCTGGTCAATCTACAGAAACAATTTATGGAAATTGGAGTGCTTGGTCTGGATGTACTAAAAAATGTATCGCAGACGGTGAAAGCGCTGGAACCGAAAAGAGAACTAGAGTAGTTACTGTAAAATCAAAATTAGATGGAACAGTATGTTCAACAAAAACTGAAACAGAAACAAGAGCTTGCTCAGTGCCTAAATGTTGTTCAAGTACAAGCGTAAGCTGTGGAGCTTGGGGTAACTATACTACATGTACTAAAAATTGTACACCTTCAGGAGGAACAGCAGGAACTCATACTCGTACAAGAACATGTAACAATGTATCTACATATGATGGACGTGTATGCTCAGCAAATACTAATACATCTAACACTACTGAAACTTCTTCATGTAATACTCAACAATGTTGTTCAAGTGTAACATATAAAGATGGTACAACATGTAGTAAAAAATGTGGAACTGATGGAACATACAACAGATTAGCTTATTCAACATATGATGGTTCTAGATGTAGTACAAAAGATACAACAACTGGAGGTTCAGCTTGTAATAGATTTGCTTGTTGTGCTAGTGGTCATATAACATACAAAGATGGTACGACATGTACTAAGAAATGTGGAAGCGGAACATACAACAGATTAGCATATTCAGCATATGATGGATCTAGATGTAGTAGTTTTGATGCAAGCAGTGGAGGTTCAGCTTGTAATACACAAGCATGTTGTTCAAGTGTAACATATAAAGATGGTACAACATGTACTAAGAAATGTGGAAGCGGAACATACAATAGATTAGCATATTCAGCATACGATGGCTCTAGATGTAGTTCAAAAGATACATCAAGTGGAGGTTCAGCTTGTAACAAACAAACATGTTGCTCCAAAACATCATCTAAAGACTGTGGGTCTTGGGGATCTTGGGGAAGTTGTAGTAAGAAATGTGGAGGCGGAACTAAGAAGAGAACAAGAAAGTGTAAATACTATTCATATTATGATAGCTCAGTATTATGTGATACTAAAACAGAGACAGATTCTTCAAGCTGTAATACTCAAGGTTGCTGTTCTTCAACAACAACAAAGTGTAACTCTTGGGGATCTTGGGGAAGTTGTAGTAAGCAATGTGGAGGCGGAACACATAAACGTACTAGAAAGTGTACTAGATATTCATCATATAATAGTTCGGCTTGCTCATCTTATACAGAGACAGATTCAGGAAGCTGTAATACAAGAGGATGTTGTTCTTCAACAACAAGTCGTTGTAGTACATCATGTATAAGTGCTAAACAAAATTTGAAAAACTGTTATAAAACATATAAAAAGACATGTAAACATTATTCTAAATATAATGGTAGTTATTGTAAAACAGAGACAAGTACTTATAGAACTACAACCACAGGTTGGGCTAGATGCCGTTGTTAGTAAAAATGTAAACATAATGTAAATTAACAAAAAAGCATTAGAAATAATGCTTTTTTTCTTTACTTTTAAAACTTGATTTAGTATTATAATCTTAAGTAGTGGTTGATTGTGGTGAAAAGTGGGGGATATTATGTTTATAGGAGAATATCATCATACGATAGATGAAAAGAACAGAATTATTATTCCAGCTAAGTTCCGCGGGGAACTTGGCAAAGAATTTATCGTTACCAGAGGAATTGAAAATTGTCTTTTTGTCTATTCGCTAGAAAACTGGGCTAAAATTACAGCTAAACTTAATACTTTACCTTTCACTAAAAGAGATGCGAGAACTTTTAATCGTTTCTTTATGTCAGGTGCTACCAATGTAGAATTGGATAAGCAAGGCCGTGTTAATGTAACTGCTCCATTAATTGAATATGCAAAGATTATCAAAGACTGTGTAATTATTGGAACAGGAGACAGATTAGAAATATGGGCAAAAGAAGCATGGGATAGTTTCTTTGATTCTACGAAGGACAGTATGTCAGACATAGCCGAAAATTTATTTAACGAGAGTGTTGATCTGTAATGGAAAAACATATTAGCGTATTACTTAATGAATCTATTTCCTCCCTAAATATTAATGAAAATAGCATTATTGTAGACGCAACCTTAGGCTATGGAGGACACAGTAGTAACATCTTGGATAGAATAAAAGAGGGTTATTTATTCGCCTTTGACCAAGATAGTGAAGCAATTCGGCATAGTACCGATCGCCTATCTAAGATCGGTACTAACTTCACTATCATTAAGAGTAACTTTATACATATGAAAGAAGAGTTAGAAAAACTTAATGTGTCAAAGGTAGATGGAATCCTATTTGATTTAGGGGTTTCATCGCCTCAATTAGATGATAGTGAGAGAGGTTTTTCATATCACAATAATGCCAAATTAGATATGAGAATGGATAAAGAACAAAAACTATCAGCCTATGAAGTAGTAAATAACTATTCTAAAGAAGAATTAGCAAGAATTTTTAAACTATATGGAGAATCTAAGTTTGCTAATAATATTGCGAAAAGAATAGTTGAATATAGAAAAGATAAAAATATAGAGACAACTTTAGAATTAGTAGAAGTAATTAAAACAGCGGTTCCTATGAAATTCAGAATTGATAAACATCCAGCAAGACAAATCTTCCAAGCAATCAGAATTGAAGTAAACCACGAATTGGATGTCTTAGAACCTGCAATTTTACAAGCTTTAGAATTACTTAATGTAGGGGGACGCTGCGCTATTATTACTTTTCATTCTTTAGAGGATAGAATCGTAAAAAACATTTTCAATGAAAAATGTAAAATAGATGAGAAAGTAAAGGGAATGCCTAATATACCAGAGGAGTATCTGCCTAATTTTAGATTGGTATATAATAAAGCAATTAATCCTAGTGAAGAAGAAATAAAGAATAATCCTAGAGCTAGAAGTTCTAAGTTAAGAGTAATTGAAAAAATAAGATAGGAGGAATTTAGATGAAAAAATACAAGAAAAAAGTTAAAATGTCTAAGTTTGAGAGATTAATATACTCTCTAGCTATTTTCCTATTGGTTATAGCTCCTATCTCAATAGTTTTTTCAAAAGCAACACTAGCTAAAGTAAACTTTGAAGTGGAAAAGCAAAAGAAAGAAATAGAAGTACAAAAGAAAACTAATGAGTCACTTGCAATGACAATTGATGAATTGGCTTCCTTAACAAAAATACAAGAAGTTGCGGAACAACAAGGATTAAGTTATAATAATGGTAATATAAAATCTGTTGTTAATGACAATTAGAAGTAGGATGTGATATCTTGGCTAAAAAGAAGAGAAAAAATAATATTAGATATTCCAAAATAGTTATATTAGGTTCTCTTCTTTTATTTTGCCTAATGATAGGGAGAATCATTCAATTAGGAATGTCTAGTGAAATTGATGGAATAAATTTAAAAGAATTAGCTAGTAACAGAACAACTAGAACAGAGATTATTCCAGCAACTAGAGGAGCAATCTTCTCAGCTAATGGTGATGTGCTTGCTCAAAATGTTGCTTCTTATAAGTTGATTGCATATTTAGATCCTAAAAGAACAACTAATAAGAAAAAACCTCAACATGTGGTAGATAAAGAAGATACAGCTACTAAACTAGCTCCTGTTTTAGGAATGAAAAAAGAAGAAGTATTAAAGTATTTATCTAAAGAAAATGTTTATCAAACAGAATTTGGAACTAAAGGTAAAGGGTTAAATGAATTAACTAAGAAAAAGATTGATGATTTAAACTTACCAGGTTTAGATTTTATAGAAAGTTATAAAAGATATTATCCTAAAGGAGACTTTGCTTCATATACAATTGGTTATACAAGAGTTATTAATGATGAAGACTCTACTGTAACAGGTGAATTAGGAATAGAAAAGCAATATGATAAATTGTTAAAAGGAGAAGATGGTTCTATTACTTATCAAAAAGATTTAAAAGGTTATAGAATTGCTAATACACCAGAAGTAAGAAAAGAAGCTATTCAAGGAAAAGATATTTATTTGACAATCGATTCAAATGTTCAATTCTTTGTTGAACAAGCAATTAATAATGCTGATAAAGGATATGATTGGGAATGGTTTACTATAACTGTTTTAGATGCTAAAACAGGTGCTGTTTTAGGAACTAGTTCTAGTCCATCATTTGATCCAAATAAAAGAGATATAAAAAATTATTTAGATATGATGATTTCTTCGCCGTATGAACCAGGAAGTACTATGAAAACATTTACTTATATGGCCGCTATGGAAAACGGCGTTTATAATGGTTCAGAAACTTATCGTTCAGGTGTCTATAAAACAAAAGACGGCACTGAAATAGGTGACTGGGATCGTAATGGATGGGGAGTTATTTCTTTTGATAAAGGTTATGCTATGAGTAGTAACGTTGGTGTTATTAATTTAATTAGTAGACATATGTCTAGTATGATGTTAAGACAATATTTTAGAAAATTAGGTTTCGGTAGAAAAACTGGAATAGAATTACCTAACGAAAGTAAAGGCAAATTAGATTTTAAATATGAAACTGAAATATATAACGCTGGATTTGGACAAGGTATTACAACTACACCAATTCAAAATGTTAAAGCACTAACTCCATTAACTAATGATGGAATGTTATTAGAACCATTTATTGTCTCTAAAATAGTTGATTCAGAAACAGGAGAGGCAGTAGTAGAAAACAAAAGAAAAGAAGTAGAAAGAGTTGCTTCTACTGCTACAGTTCAAAAGATGTTCCAATTAATGAGCGATTGTGTCAATGGACAAGGTAATACAGGTAGTGGATTCCGTATTGCGAGTGGAGAGTTAATAGGTAAAACTGGTACTGCTCAAATAGCTAGTGAACATGGAGGAGGATATTTAAGCGGTAAAGAAGATATTATTTCTTCTTTCTCTGGAATTTATCCTAAGAGTAATCCTCAAGTAATTATTTATGCTTCTATAAAAAGACCTAGTGGTGGTAGTCAAAAACCAGTAAGTAATTCAGTTAAAGAAATAGTTGCTAATGTTTCTAAATATTATGGTAATAGTGATAGTAATTCATCTAAAGTGGTTGATATTAAAGATTATACTGTAGAAAGTTTCACTAATAAGAAAGTAGATAAAGTAAAAACAACTTTATCTAGTCAAGGAATTAAATACCAAGTAATTGGTGGAGGTAATAAAGTAATAAATCAATCACCAGATAGTGGTGACATTATTACAAATAATGATATAATATATTTAATAACTAATGATAGTTCAATGAAGATACCTGATGTTAAAGGGTTATCTTCAAAAGTAAGCAAAGATATTTTGCAAAAACTAGGTTTAAATGTAAAATTAAATGGAGTAGGATATGTTACTGAACAATCTGTTGCTCCAGGTACTAAGATAACTAAAGGAATGGAAATATCTCTAAAATTAGCTCCTAAGTACCAATAAAAAGGGATGGTAGTATGAAAAAAATGCTAAATATTCGTAATAACATTATTATAATTTTATGTATTACGATAGTTTTAATGGCCATTGGTTTCATTGCTTTGTCGGTGAAACTAAGAGCTTATCAAGAAAAAGAAGAAAGTTTCAATGTAGTGTTTTATGATATAACTAAACAAAATTCTATTAAAGGGTCAAGTATAGCACCAGTAGGAGATGTATCAATAGATCCAACTGGAAAAATACTAAATATGAATTTTTCAATGTTTGCTGCTCATGATGAGTTAACTTATGCAGTAACAGTTAAGAATAAAGGAACATTACCTGCTAAGATAGTGAAAATTCATAAAAATCCTGATTATTCCATGGAAACATATAAGAAATTAATTCATCCAGTATCTATTACTACCACTGATATTGAAGGAAAAACATTACTTCCAGGAGAAGAATTAGAATATAAGATAGTAATTTACTATAGTCCATCTATTAATAAAGATGAAACTAAGAACTTTAGCTATAATTTAGCATTAATTACTGAGTCAAATTAAAAAGCAATTATAATTGCTTTTTTCTTTACCATTAACCTTCTTTGTTATATAATTAATATAATAGGAGTGGTCCTTAATGAAGAAGAAAAAGGTAATTTTTATTCTTATTATAAGTATTTTACTTCTAGGTGCAGGGATTTCTATATATTTAGGTATTTATTATACAGAACTAACTAAACCAAGCAATCTAGTAGGGATAAGTATTGATCAAGTGGATTCTAAATTAGTAAATTATTTAAAATTAGATGATAAGTATAATTTGGATGATTCCTTTAGTATAGAAGCTAATATAGACTTTGATTTGGACAGCGAAGATTATCTTAATAAGTCTAAGAAAGACAAAGAGTACTTAGAAAAATATAATACTTTAAAGAACTTAAGTGGAACTACAAATACCATTAGTATTAATCAAAATAAGGATGAAAAGAAATCATTAATAGAGGTAAATAGCGTTTTAAATAAAGAAAGTATAGTTAATTATAAATATTTAATAGAAAACGCTACTAGTTATTATTATGTAGATGATATTTTGAAAAACTTTGTTAATGCAGGAACTAGTAATTATTATGAAATGTTTGTTGATGAAAACACTACTTTAGATAATATTCACTATGTTCATGATGCTTTTTTAACAGCTTTTAAGAATAATATCAAAGATGAGTATTTTGAAAAATATAAAGTTACTACTAATATTAATGGTTCTAAAGAAGAAGTTAATCAAATCTCAATACGTGTTGATGATAAACTACTTCATAAAATTCTTAATGGAACAATCGATGATTTAACGAAAGATGAGAGAGCTAATAAGATTTTAACTAGCGCTAATAAAGATTTTGCCAAGTATAAGATAAAAGATAAAACTACTCTTTTAGGAAAGAAAGAAAACTATACGTTAAATATTTATAGTAGTAAATATTTAAACAATGTATTAAAATATGAAGTAATACATCTAAATGGTGATGAAAAAACTACTTATACTTATGAAGGAAATGTTTCTAAGGGCAATTTATATTATATAGAAGATGATACAGTCATTTACAGTATGAAAATATCTGATAATGATAAAGTATTAGAGTGTAAGATTGATGACTCTGCGGGTAAGGAAATAGGTGTACTTAAAGTAGAGAAGAGTGAAGTTGGAACTTATTATACTTTTAACTTTGATGATGGTACTAAGAAATATGATGTTATTTATTCATCTAAGTATGATAATGTAAAGGATAATAAAGAGTTTGTTAATGATAAAGAGTTGTCTTTTAAATATATTGAGAATAAAGTTAGTGTTTTAAGTGGTAATATTAAACTTAATATAAAAGCTAATACTGATGCTAAAATAGATGAGGATGTTTCTAATGCTGTATTAGAATCAACTCTTACTGAAGAACAAAAAAGTAACTATGATAATAAGTTAGATAGTATAAGAGAAAGGTTAAAGAAATAGGTGATAATATGGAAGAAAAAGAAGTAAAGAAAAAGAACAAAACGTCTACTAAGTCTAAAAATAAAAAACCAACTACTAAGAGAGAAACTCCTATTAAAAAGGTCGAAGTAAAAGAAAAGGTAGAACAAAAAGAAGAAGTAAAACTGGAAAAGACTGAACCAAAGAAAAAGGCTAAAAAGGCCGACTCTTCAATGGCTTTGTTGATTGCTTTTTGCCTATTGTTAGTGGTAGTTATTGTATTAAGCGTTGTAGTTATTCAAAAAAAGCATGAGAATAAGAATAAAATTACTGCTAATATAGTTATTCCTATAGTTAATAAAGAAGATGAATCAGCATTTAATATTAATGTTTCAGAACTTAATAGAAAAGGACAATATGTATTTAGAATAGCTAATTATAAAGATAAAGAAATTAATCAAGAAGATCTTAATTATACCGTTGATATTAAAAATAGTAGTGATTCTAGAATTTCAGTAACTCAACATGGTAGTGATGAAAACTTAATGGTTGATCAAAATAGAACTATTATTGCCGGTGGCAAATTAGGTAAACATGAAAAAGATTCATTATACTATGTAATTAAAATATTAGAACCAGGTACAATAAAGAAAACAGATTTAATTAGTGTAAAGATAACTTCTTCTAAGTAGGTGATTATATGAAAATAATAAAATGTAAAAATAATAATATTATGGCTTTATTAAAAGAAGCAGAAAATGTAGATGATAGAATTATTAAGGCTAATAGTGTAGATGCTGCATTTGAAAAACATGTCCCTCAATTTGAAAGAGAAGGAGATAAAGTAATAGTATTAGTTAATCATGTAATGGAAGATGATCATTACATTGAATGGATTATGGTAGATTATGGAGATAAACAAATTATTAAACACTTTAATCCAGGAGAAGAACCCAAAGTAGAAGTAGAATTCAAAGAAGGTATGAAAGCCTATAGCTACTGTAATAAACATGGATTATGGGAAAATAGTTTATAAAAAGTAAAGAAAAAGTAAATTTTATCTTTACTTTTTTTTTGAAGTGTGATATTGTGATATAGACGTTTCGCAATTCAACTATGTATTTGCATACCTACATATGGACAAATATGTGGTTTTTTTGCGTGGAAAGGAGTGAGTTTTAAATGTCATTCATCGAGGTTAGGCAGATATCTAAAACCTTTCGAGTTGCAAAGAAAAAAAGCGGTTTGAAAGAAGCGTTCAAATCATTCGTAAAACGCGAATATTTGAATATCAAGGCAGTAGATGATATTTCTTTTTCAATTGAAAAGGGAGAAATAGTTGGCTACATTGGACCCAATGGAGCAGGGAAGAGTACAACTATTAAAATACTTAGTGGTATTCTAAATCCTGATTCTGGAAGTTGCAAAGTAGCTGGTATGACTCCTTGGAAGGAAAGAGTAAAATATGTCAAAAAAATCGGTGTTGTCTTTGGCCAAAAAAGCCAATTATGGTGGGATATTCCTGCTGAAGATACATTTGATTTGTTAAGAGATATTTATGAAATTCCTGAAGAAGAATATCTTGCTACTAAAAAAGATTTGATTGAAAAATTAAATCTAAAAGATATCATAAACATTCCTGTCAGACAATTAAGTCTAGGACAGAGAATGCGCTGTGAAATTGCAGCATCATTGTTACATAACCCAGATATACTATTTCTGGATGAACCAACTATTGGATTAGATGCTGTATCAAAACAGTTAGTCAGAGATTTTATTAAGAAATTAAACAAAGAAAAACATACAACTATAATTCTGACTACTCATGATATGTCGGATATTACGACACTCGCTAAAAGAATAATTTTGATAGGAAAGGGAAAAGTTTTATACGATGGTAGTCTCAAAAAATTGAAAGATAAATATGAGACGGAAACTTATGTTAGTGTCAAAACAAAAGATACACTAAATATTAAGAAAAAGGGAATAATCAGTAAAACTAAAAATAAAGAGGGATATGACTTAGTAATTAATAATAAATTAATATCTATTTCTGAATTATTAACTCTTTTGTCTCATAAGATATCTATTGATGATATTGAGATTGAACAAGAACCAATTGATAAAATGATAGTTAGGTTATATGAGGACTATCAGATCTGAAAGCGTATTATACATACTTTAAATTAAAATTTATAAGTGGTCTTCAATACAGAAGTGCTGCTTGGGCTGGTATCGCAACACAATTCTTCTTTGGTTTTGTTTATATCATGGTCTATATTGCTTTCTATGAGTCTGGTGGAAAAAGTATTCCCATGACTCTATCCCAAACAATTACTTATCTTTGGTTAAATCAGGCTTTGTTAGCGTTGATAAACCAATTTACTAGAGATCAAGAATTATTCAATATGATTAAAGAAGGAACAATTTCTTATGAATTAGCTAGACCAAAGGATTTGTACTTTATGTGGTATTTTAAAATACTGGGGCAAAGGTTATCAAGTGTAACTTTGAGATTCTTTCCTCTAATCTTAGTCACTTCTTTATTACCTGCACCATATGGTCTTGGATTACCAGTTTCTTTAAATAGTTTTATAATCTTTGCTATTTCACTGACAATTGGTTCTCTCTTAGTAACAGCATTATCAGTTCTATATCCCATTATTACTATAACTACTATGAATGAAAAAGGAATAGTCAATATTATGATTACAGTAGCCGATATTCTTTCAGGAATAGTAGTTCCCATTCCATTTTTTCCAATTTTCTTACAAAAAATATCAAGATTATTACCATTCCAATATATTAGTGATTTACCATTCAGAATATATGTTGGAAATATCCCTATAAAACTCTGTTTATTAGGAGTACTAATTCAAACTATATGGTTAATTTTATTAATCATTATAGGACATAGTTTAATGAAGAAAAATTTAAAAAGAGTAGTGGTTCAAGGAGGATAAATGAAAATTTATTTAAAATCACTCGGTATGCATTTAAAAGCAGAATTAGAATACCGAACAAATTTCATTTTATCTTTTCTTTCCCAAATATTAGTTTTCTTTACATATTATTTCATTATAATTGCTCTCTTTAGTAAGTTTAATAATATTAAAGGATATACAATGTATGAAGTTCTTCTTTGCTTTGCTATTATTCAATTTGGTTTTTCCTTCAATGAAGTATTTGCTAGAGGAATAGATCATTTTGATAAATTAATAATTAGAGGAGACTTTGATAGATTATTACTAAGACCTAAAAACATTATTTTACAAGTTCTTTGTAGTGATAGTGATTTTGTTAAAAGTTGTCGTTTAATACAAGCAATAATAGTATTAGTAATAGCTATTATTAAATTGAATATTAAATGGAATATAATGAAATTAATAACTCTTTTACTAATGCTTTTATCAGCGTGCATAATTTTCTTTGGAATATTCATGGTCGCAGCTTCATATTGTTTCTTTACTGTTCAAGGCTTAGAAGTTAGAAATGTTTTTACTGATGGTGGTAAACATATGGCTCAATATCCTATAGGAGTATTCTCCAAAGGATTTGTCTTATTCTTTACTATTATTATTCCATATGCTTTTGTAAATTATTATCCATTACTATATTTTATAGGTAAGAGAGATAGTATTATCTATGGACTGTCTCCATTGTTAGTAATAATTTATTTAATTCCTTGCGTAGCAACTTTCTATTTAGGAATGAAAAGATATACTAGTGTAGGTTCATAGCCTACACTTTTTCTTTATAAAATCAATTTATGACAATTGACTTTTTTATAAAAATGAACTATAATACATGGCACGAGGTGGATACTATGAATACTGATTATAATTTATATAAAATATTCTTGTATTTATACGAAGAAAAAAGTATCTCAAAAACTGCTAATAAGTTGTATGTATCACAGCCGGCTATTAGTTATAGTTTAAAAGAATTAGAAAATCAATTAGGGTATACATTATTTTATAGAAATTCTAAAGGAATAGAACCGACAGAAGAGGCTAAAGAATTATATGGTTATATTTCAACAGCTTTTAATATTTTAAATGAAGCTGAAGATCATTTAAAAAAACTAAATAATTTAAGTATAGGATGTATTAGAATAGGTATGACTTCTCAAATAGGAATGTCATTATTAAGTAATTATATTGCTAAATTTAAAAAGAAATACCCTGGCATCAAATTTGAAGTTATTAGTAAAACAACCCCAGAAATGATGGAAATGCTTGAAAATAGAAGTATAGATATAATAATTGATACATTACCTATTACTAGTAAGAAAAACGTTAAAAAAGTCGTTTTAACAAGATTGTTTAATTGTTTTGCTTATAGTAAAAATCTTAATAATAAAATAAGTATTAATAACTTAGAGGATCTTAATAAATATGATTTAATTTTACCTGGTTATGATACTTCTGTTAGGTCTAAAATAGATGAATATATGGAATCAAAAGGTATTAAACTAAATCCATTGGTAGAAGCAGGAACTAGTGAAATGCTTTTAGAAATGATTAAAGATGGCTTAGGAGTAGGTTATTTAGTAGAAGATCTAGTAAAAGACAAGGAAACCTATGAAATAATTACTTTTAATCATGAGTTACCAGCAGTTGATGTCTGCTGTGTTTATGTAGAAGATTTTCTAACTACTGCAACAAAAAAGTTTATTGAAATGATAAGTGCTTTTCAAAAATAGAAAGGCGCTTTTTTATGATTTAAAACTTAGAAAAGCATTGATTTTGACTCTTATAAATGCTAAAATACTTATATAGTGTGTAATGATAAAGAGGAGTGGTGTCATTCATGGAAGATAATAAAGTAAAAATTCACCAAGATGAAAAAATTCAAGTAGAAAAAGATGGTCAAACAATAGACTGCGACTTATTATTTAGTTTTGAGAGTGATGATACTTTAAAAACATATCTTGGTTATACTGATAATAGTCTTGATACTAATGGTAGAACAAATATCTATGTATCAGCAGTTGATCCTTTTGCTGGAGATTTAAAATTAGAAGATATCACTGATCCTCGTGAAATAGATATGATTAGGGAAGTCTTAGAAAGACTTGACCAGGAAGCAAATAGTTAGGGGTGATAGTTGATGGAAGAAAAAGGCAATGAAGAGTTAGACCTACGTTATTCGCAAAGAAAAGAAGAAGTAGAAAAAGAAATTGAAAAAATAAAAAATCAAATAGAAGAGAATAGAAAAGCTATTAAAAAAATATCACTTGCAGTTTCCAATAATAATGCTGAAAGTATTAAGTTAGGACTTCAAAAGAAAAGAATTCTAGATAAAGATGATAGAACTGATGTGTCTGATAAAGATGATCAGATTGAGAATCTACAAGAAGGTAATAAATATTTACGTACTGCAAAAGAAGAATTGCTTTATTGGGATAGGTACTATAAAGAACTTTTAGTTAACAAAGAAGTAGAATTACAATTGATTGAATTGAGTCTAACTGAAGAGGGCAGAGAAACTAGAAATGCTATTCTTAAGAGTAAAGGTGTCTACGACATTTTCTTAAAAAAAGAAAAAGCAAGAACAACGGAAGAATCAAGAGAATTATTTAAGGCTTATCGTGAAGTAATTAAAGAAATATCTGAAGTTAAAACCAAAGAAATAGATAAAGGTAATAAAGATAAAAGTAAAGGTACTATGGCTATTTCTGAGATTATTCAGATTTTGTATATTGATTCTCAAATAAAGAAAGAAGAAGGAAAGAAGCAAAGAAAAGAAAGTCAAACTCCAGCTGAAATATCAGCTGCAGTAGAAAATGCGAACAAGCAACCAATATCTGTTAAAACTGGAGTAGCAAAAAAGCAAGACAAAAAAGATGCTCAACCAGCACCAGTTGATTTAGAAGGAGCTAAGAAAGAAGCACAAGAAAATATTGACAAAGTTTATATTTACTATGATGCGGATGCTTTTTATTTTATTAGAAAAGACATTTATGAGAAAGTATTTAAGCGCTATTCAAATTCGTTTCATATTCTAGATGGAGTTGAAGAGCCATTAAGAATGCTTAAGCTAATTGAAAAAGATGAATTGTTTAAGATGGCTAAAGATGGTGAATTACCATTTGAAATAGAAGTGATTGATACAGAAAAGAAAGGTAAATTTGATGCCGGAATTAGGTTGAAAACTGCCGATGAACATAAAAGGCAAAAACCACAAATAGAACCAGAAAAAACTATAAATTTTGAGGAATTTGCTGAATTTATAAAGCAATTTAAACAAACTGTTGATCAAAAAAGAGAAAAATTTTCAAGTACTTCTAATGGTGTTTCAAGTAGTAATACATTCAGTAGAAATTATTTGAGAGATAAAGCTCGTGAATATACTGTTCATTTGAGTAATTCAGCTGGAAAGTTAGTTGGAAAACTCCCACCAAGTCTTCAACATTTGGTTGGGGATCCAATTAAAGCGATGGCTAAATTTGATTTTTGGCAAGATTTAAAAACAAGAATTAATCTTGAAAAAATTCATAATTATATTAATAATCTTGCTATTGATAAATTAGATAAATTACTAGATGAAAAAAATAAATCTTCTTTTACTAGTAATAAAATAGTTAGATCAATGTTAAAATATAGTAGAGATAAGTTAAATCAAATTGGTGATATGTTACTTGATATGATGGATAATAATGCCAATAGTGAAGAAGATATTAAGGGAACAATCAAAAGATAGAAGAATATACATCGTATATTCTTTTTTATTAATAATCTGTCAACTAATTTGTAAATAAAAGTTAATTTAATATAATATCTCTGTAATTATGATATAATATTTGTTGAAATGGAGTGAAAAATATGCTACTTCTAACGAAAGCTATTTTTGCAATAATGATTGGTTTTTTATCATCAGTAGTTTTAGGCTTATTTATGTTACCAATCTTAAAAAAACTTCATGTAGGACAGAAAATATCAGTCTTTGTAGGTAGTGCTCATCGTAAAAAAGAAGGTACTCCTACTATGGGTGGTTTAATATTTATTATTCCAACTATAGTCGCTACATTAGGTTTAATTATCACTGATAAAATTTCTTATACTTCTAATTTAGGAATTGTTTTACTAGTTTTTATTGGTTATGCTTGTATTGGTTTTATGGATGATTTTTTATCAATTAGAAAAGGTAATAATGAGGGATTGACATCTTATCAAAAAATGTTTATGCAAGTTTTAATTGCGATTGGGTTCTTCTATATTTATATGCGTAGCGGAGGGCAAACTGCTTGGGTAGTTGGAACTTTACATATAGATTTAGAATTTGGTTGGTTATATGGATTGGCAATTCTTTTCATCCTAGTAGGTGCCAGTAATGCGGTTAACTTAACTGATGGACTTGATGGTTTAGCTGGGGGTTTATCAGCAATAGCCTTTATTGCTTTTTCGCTTATCTCATTATCAGTTGGTTTTGAAGATATTGGAATATTTAGTTTGATCTTAACAGGAAGTTTATTAGGATTCTTAATTTATAATACTCATCCAGCCAAAGTATTTATGGGCGATACTGGATCTCTTGCTTTAGGAGCTGTAATGGGAGCAATTGCTATTTTGACTCATCGTGAGTTGACTTTATTAGTTGTTGCTTTAGTATTCGTTATAGAAACATTAAGTGTTATTCTTCAAATATTTTGGGTTCAAGTATTTCATAGAAAACTATTCTTAATGACACCATTACATCATCACTTTGAAAAACTAGGATGGTCAGAAAGTGATATTGTTAAACTATTCTGGGTAGTTGGATTAATCCTTTCAATGGCTGGAATAATCTTTGGAGTATGGGTATAGAAAAAAGAAGGTTTAAACCTTCTTTTTTTATTCAACCATACTTATAAAATTTTGCAGAGTAATATCACTTAGGATAGGGTATCTAGTAATTAATAAATTGTTTTGACTCCTAGTAGCTTTAGTATTACCTCCTACAAAAGCAACTCTAAATCCTAGTTCTTTTAATGCTTGAAGACTTTCACTATCAGATGAGTAGAATGGAAAGCAGAAAGATGTTTTATCACCAAGTACTTTTAGGGACTGTTCTAAATCTTTTTTAACAGTCTTATAATCAGAACAAGCAACCATTCCACGTCCATCAGCACATCTAGCTTCAAAATGTAAGTTATGTGTATGTGATTGAACATCTAAATATGGAGATTGATAATTACTTAAACTCCACCAACCAGTAATTAAGAATAGAGTAGCATGTTCTTTATATTTCTCTAATAAAGGAATTAACTTATTACCATTATGTTTACCTGTACCCATAGCTCCATCATCTATAGTAAGTAAAACAGATTTTACAGGTAATTCAATATACCCTTCCTTCCAATCGGCAAATTCATTAATAGTTAGAGTCTTATAATGATTTTCTTGTAACCATTTTAATTCTTCTTCAAATTTTTTGGTATCTAAACAAATAGATTCATTACAACTTTCTTTCTTTTCTGCACTATAGAAGAAATGATAATTAACAACCGCAATCTCAGTCGCAGTATTTTTGCCTCCATCATCAGTAATATCTAATCCTTGTCCCATCTTTAGATATTCATCAATAATCATATATTTTTTAGGATAATAATTACTAATGCTATTAAGTTTATCTTTGCGAGTTGATACTTTATTGTTATTAGTAAACTTTAAACCTTTATTATCTTTTATACTAGTAACTTTAACTTTAGTGTCCTCTTCTATCTTTTTTAGGTAATCATTACTATCATTAGTAACTAATAAAACAGCTTTATCTTTTAAATTAATATATTCTTTTAGATACCTAGTATAATCATCAAATGTAATAAAGTAATACCCATCTTTCTTTAATCTAGTAATATGAGCTTTAACACTATTAGGATGAAAACAAGTATCATCACTACAATTAGTATTAATCTTATTATATAAAATAACACTTACATGACTTTTATCATCTTTACTATTACCAATTACTTTCATAGAATTATTTTTCTTTACTTTGAAATTATCTCCTAAGAAAGATATATAATAGTATTGATCATCAATAGAATCTAGATTAGTAGTAAGACCGTTATTTAAAGTAATTTTCTTTTTACCTTTTTCTAAAGTAATATTTCTTTTAGTTTTTAATTTCTTATTAATACTTAAATAATATGAGATGTTAGTAGTTTCTTTAACTTCTTGCTTTTTACTTTTTTTAATATCTTTATAAGAAAGATAATAAGGAGTATCTTTAATCTGTAGATATTTATTCTTAGAAGTTAAGTTACTGATTTTAGTTAATTCCAAGTAGTAGCCACTTGAGATGGTTCCTATTTTTTTATAATTTTTATTATATAAATTAGATTTCTTATTAGTAATAATATATTGATTATAATTGGCTTTTAATGTCTTAAGAATATTATCCTCATATGTCTTATTAACAAAATAAGCCATTCCTGCGATTAATATTATTAGACATAAACAAGTAATTAAAATAACTTTTTTATGTTTTAATTTATATTTCTTTTTACTCTTTTTACTCATATTATCACCACTATTAGTATATATTAAAAATTAGTTTTAAACAATATTATTTAGTAGTAATAATAGTCTATATTTGATATAATATGTTTGACTGAGGAGGTTGTCCTATGAGTGATATTATTATAATAGGTGGAGGACCTAGTGGTATAGTTACTGCGATTAAAGCTAAGAATAAAAACAATAATGTAATTGTCTTAGAAAAGAATAATACTCCTTTAAAAAAGCTTTTATTAACGGGCAATGGAAAATGTAATTATTTTAATGAAATATTTAGTACTAAGAATTATCATAGTATGAATATTGATATTGTAGATAAAATAATTAGTGATAAAAATTTAAATAGTGTAAAAGATTTCTTTGATGAATTAGGTATTATTCCTAAGATTAAGAATGGTTATTATTATCCTTTTTCTAATCAAGCAACCACTATTAAAAATGCATTATTAAAAGAGGCTGAATTAAAAGGAATAAATATTATTTGTAATAGTGAAGTAATTGATATAGAAAAGAAAGATAAATTTATTATTAAATGTATTGATAAAGAATATACTTGTGATAAGTTAGCTATTTCTATGGGAAGTAAAGCTTATCCTAAGACTGGTAGTGATGGACTTGGATATAGTTTATTAGAAAAATTAGGACATAGTATTGTTAAACCGCTACCTGCTTTAGTTCAATTAACTTCAAATTTTAAATATTTAAAAGATATAGATGGTGTCAGAACTGATGTTTATATGGAATTATTTGAAGATAATAAATATGTCGATTCAGAGTCGGGTGAACTACAATTTACTAATTACGGTATTAGTGGTATATGTACATTTAATTTAAGTAATTACGTTACTAGAGGATTAGATGAAGGAAGAATTGAAGTAATTAAAATTAACTTAGTTCCTTTCATTGAAACATTAATTACTCCTTGGATGGATCAATATAGCAAAAAGAATAGTAAGAAGAATTTAACTGAATTATTAGAAGGATTTTTGAATTATAAATTAGTCAATATGATATTAAAGGTAAGTAATTTAAAAGGTAATAGTTATTATAAAGATTTAACTAATGAAGAGAAATTAGAATTATGTAAAAACTTAAGAAGTTTAAAAATAGAAATTACTGGGACCAAATCATATGAAAATAGTCAAATATGTAATGGAGGAGTTCCCTTAACTGAAATTAATTATCAAACTATGGAATCTAATATAGTAAAAGATTTATATATTACTGGAGAATTATTAGACATGAATGGTAATTGCGGTGGTTATAACTTAACTACTTGTTGGATTAGCGGACTACTCGCGGGTAAAGATATAGGTGATTCTAATGATTAGAATAAGACAAGTAAAAATACCTATTAAAAATGATAATAATGAGTTTATTATTAAAAAGATTAGTAATATTTTAAAGATTAATAATACTGATATTACTAGTTTTAATATTGTTAAAAAGTCTATTGATGCTCGTGATAAAAATAATATTTTATATGTTTATGAATTTGATGTTGAAACAAATTTAGAATCTAGAATTATTAGTAAAAACAAAAGTAAAGATATATTTATATCTCCCAATGAAGAATATATATATCCGGTACCCGGAAGTGAAAAATTAACTAATGATATAGTTGTTGTGGGTAGCGGACCAAGCGGACTGTTTTGTGCTTATTTACTTACTGAGATGGGTTACAAAGTGACTATTATTGAACAGGGAGAAAGAATGGAAGAGCGCATTAAAACGGTTGATAAGTTCTTTGAAACAAATGAATTAAATGAGTTATCTAATATTCAATTCGGTGAAGGTGGAGCAGGTACTTTTTCCGATGGAAAACTTAATACTTTAGTTAAAGATAAAATGTTTCGTGGTAAAAAAGTATTCGAAGTATTTATAGAAAATGGTGCTCCTGAAGAGATAATGTATCTACAAAAACCTCATATAGGTACAGATATCTTAAGAAAAGTTATTGTTAATATGCGTAATAAAACAATATCTATGGGAGGTAAGTTTTTATATAATACTAAGCTTACTAATCTAGTTATTGAAGATAATAAACTAGTAGAAATAGAAATAAACAATAAGGATAAAATTGAATGTAATAATTTAGTTTTAGCTATAGGTCATTCTGCAAGAGATACTTTTTATATGCTAAATAAACATAATTTAGTAATGACTTCTAAACCATTTGCGGTAGGATTAAGAATAGAACATCCTCAAGATATGATTAATAAGAGTCAATATGGAGATAATTATAAATTATTACCTCCAGCTAGTTATAAATTAACATATCAAGCTAGTACTGGTAGAGGAGTATATTCATTTTGTATGTGTCCAGGTGGCTTTGTGGTAAATGCTTCTAGTGAAAAGAATAGGTTAGTAGTTAATGGTATGAGCAATTATAAAAGAGATGAGAGAAACTCCAATAGTGCGATAGTAGTAACTGTCAATAATAAAGATTTTGGTAATGATTTATTTGCTGGAGTAGAGTTCCAAAGGAATTTAGAAGAAAAAGCATTTAATCTTGGTAAAGGATTAATACCAGTACAATTATATGATGATTATAAAGAGAGTAGAATAACTACTAAGCTAGGAGATATTATTCCTAATACAAAAGGAGCTTATTGTTTTAATGATTTAAACTTATTGTTTTCTAAAGAAATAAATGATTCTATTAAAGAAGCAATTGATAATTTTGGTAAAAAAATAAAAGGATTTGATCGTGGAGATGCAATTCTTTTAGGAGTAGAATCTCGAACTAGTTCGCCAATAACTATTAAAAGAAATGGTAATTTGGAAAGTAATATTACTGGTATCTATCCTTGTGGAGAAGGGGCTGGGTATGCCGGAGGTATTACAACTGCTGCGATTGATGGTTTAAAAGTAGCAGAAGAGATAATTAAGAAATATAAAACTAATTAAATATGTGTTATAATCTGTATGAGAGGTGAGAATTATGGAAATAATGATTTTAGGGATTACGTTATTAATTACACTTGGCGCTCAAACATTTATTAATAATAGTTATAATCAAACAAAAAAAATAAAAGCTGCGAAGAATTTAACTGGAAAAGAAGTAGCTAGAAAAATATTAGATGCTAATGGTCTAAAGAAAGTAAAGGTTGAAGAACAGTCTGGCACATTAACAGATCACTATGATCCTAAAAACAAAGTAGTTAGACTTTCAACTGATATCTACAATAATACTTCTTTAGCTTCAGTTAGTGTTGCATCTCATGAATGTGGGCATGCTATTCAAGATAAAGATGGCTATTTCTTTTTAAGACTTAGAAGTAGTATAGTACCAGTAGTAAATATAGCTTCTACTTTAGGTTATGTGGCAATTATGATTGGTTTAATGGCTGGAATATTAAATTTTATTAGAATCGGTATTTTACTAGAACTTGTTATTTTAGCTTTTCAACTTATAACTTTACCAGTTGAATTTAATGCTAGTGATCGAGCTTTAAAACAGATAACAGAGTTGGGTATTGTAAGTAGCGATGAACATAGATATTGTCGTAAGATGTTAACGGCTGCTGCTCTTACTTATGTAGCTGCTGTTGCTACCGCTGTATTGCAAATATTCCGTTTAGTTTTAATCGCTAGAGGTAGAGACTAATGATTAAAATAGTTAATAGTTATGAAGAAGCTAATTGTATTACTCATAATGGTAATATGCATGCCGATGAAGTCTTTTCAACAGCTTTTTTAGATTTATATTTAGGTAATTTAAAAGTATATCGAGTATCAGATGTAGATTGGGATAAAGTTACTGATAATACTTTGGTATATGATATTGGTAGAAAAGAATTTGATCATCATCAAAGTGATGCTTTAAAAAGAGATAATGGCATAACTTATTGTTCATTGGGTTTATTATGGAAAAAATTCGGAAGAGATTTTTTAATTAAACAAGGATATAATAATATCGAATTATTATTTGAAGGAGTAGATAAAGATTTAGTTGAGGCAATTGATGCTGATGACAATGGATTCTTTCCTAAGATAGAAGCTAATTACAAAGTAAAAACTTTAAGTAATGTAATAAAACTATTTAATCCTGGTTTTAGATCTAATGAAAATGAAAGTGATCAATTTGTTAAAGCAGTAGAAGTTGCCAAACAAATATTTTGGGAAGAAGTTATCTATATTAATGGTAAAGTAGAAGCAGATATTAAATTAAGAGAAAAATTAGAAACTATTGGCGAAGAAGATTCATACTTAATTTTAGATGAATACTTGCCGTATGAAGATACTATTTTAAGTGATGAAAAATATAATAATATAAAGTTTGTTGCTTATCCATCTAATCGTGGAGGATATGCAATTAAAACTGTTCCAAAGAGTATTAATGACAAATCAGGAAGAATGCTTTTTCCTAAAGAATGGATGGGTTTAACTAATGAAGCATTAGAAAATGTTGCTAATATTAAAGGATTGAGATTCTGCCATAATACTGGTTTTATTGTGACCTGTAACAGTTTAGAATCTGTTTATGAAGTTTTAAATAAACTATGTCAATAATTGTAAAAAAGGAATTAATTTAAATAAAGATATTTAATATTTATTAAAAAAGATAGATAATTATATTACATTGAGAGGTGTTCTATGTATACATATAAATATAATAGAAGAAAAGAAATAATTAAGAATACTGTTTATATTACTTTTATACTTTTATTAGCAGTAATTTCTACTCATTTTATATATTATAAATTTCAAAAGACTCGTAGTATTGATTTTAATTCGGATTCTTTAGATGTTACTTATCATGAAGCTAGTGGTGATAGAATAACTATAGGAAGAATTACACCAGTTACAGATTCTGTAGGATTATCTTCAAAAGCATATACTCTTTCAGTAAAAAACAATTTAACTGAAAAAGTTCCTTATCAAGTAAAAGTAATTGATAATGCTGAAGAAAATATGAATTATGAAGAAGAAAATTTAATACCAAAAGAAGATCTTAGAATATCAGTAAAAGTTAATAAAGAAGAAACAGAAATATATAATTTAGATGAATTAGAAGAAGGACTATTATTAGAAACAGAAATAGATGCTTTAGCCACTAATAATATTTCTATTAGAATTTGGGTTAAGCAAGATAGTAAATTACCAGCAGGTAGCGAAATGTACTATAATGGACTAATTCAATTAGTAGAAAATAATACTTCATTAGCAATTAATAAATAGGTGTATTATGATAGATTTAAGTTTATTACATAGTAATACTGTTGAAGAAATAGATATCAGTGGAGAATATAAAATACCGGAAGAGTATTATCAGAATACTGAGATAAAGAAATTAGATGGTATTAAAGTAGAAGGAAAAGTAATTAGAAAAGAAAATGATGATTATCAATTAGATGATTATATTGAATGTACAATTACAGGGGAAATGATTATTCCGGATTCTATTACTTTAGATAATGTTTCCTATCCATTTACAGTAGAATACGATGATTTTATCTTTGAAAATAGTTTAAAAAATGAAAATTTACTTGATATTTTAGCGTTTTTGTGGGAAAATATAGTACTAGAGGTCCCCTTACAGTTTACTAAGGTTAGCGATCTCAGTGAATTTCATGGGGATGGATGGAGATTAATTAGTGAAGAAGAACTAAAAAAAGACAAGAATCCATTTAGTGAGTTATTAAAAGATATTGAGAAGGAGTGATTATACTATGATGAAGTTAGACATTCAAATGTTTGCTGTTCCTTTCCGTAAGGTTTCTAAAACTAGAAAAAGAATGAGAAGAAGTCATAATGCTATGGAACTTCCAGGAATGACTAAATGTCCTAATTGTGGTGAAATGGTTAAGCCACATAGAGTTTGCAAAAAATGTGGTTCTTATAAAGGAAAAGTTGAAATTGTAAAAGAAGCAGAATAATTTCTGCTTTTTTCATGCTATAATATTAATGGTGATATTATGCAAAGACTTATTATTTGTCCAAATGATTTAAAAATGAAAATACTTAATGAATTTGCTAAAGAAAAAGAGTTAATGAATATTAAGTTTATGACTAAAAATGAATATTTAAATAAATATTATTTTAACTATGATGAAAGAGCACTTTACTATTTAATGGATAAATATAATTTAAACATTGATGTTGCCAAAGTATACTTAAATAATTTATATATAATTGATGAAAAGAAAGATTATAAAGAAGATAAACTAAAGTTCTTAAAAGAAATAAAATTAGAATTAATTAATAATAAATTATTAGAATATTCGCCATCTTTTAAAAAATATTTAGAGGGTTTTAATATAGAAGTAAAGGGTTATTATGATTTGGATTTATACGAAGAAAAAGCCCTTAATTATAAGTTTGAATATCAAGATTCAAAAATAACTGTTCCTGTTTATGAATATAAAACATTGGAAGAAGAAGTAAATGGCGTTTGTATTAAAATAATAGAATTGTTAAATAATGGAATAGATATTAATAAGATTTATTTATGTAATGTTAGTGAAGACTATTTATATACAATAAAAAAACTATTTAATTATTATAAAATACCAATTACTTTAAATTTAAGAAATTCTATTTATAGTTCTAAGATAGTTAATAATTATTTAACTAATAATGAACTTAATTTAGAAGATACATCTATTACTAATAAGAAATTGGTTTCAGTAATTAATAGTTTAACTTGTTTAGATAAAGATAATGATACTTATAAAAAGATACTTATTGATAAATTAAAAAATACTTATTATCCTGCAACTAAATATGATCGAGCTATTGAAATAAAAGATTTATATTCTACTGAGTTTAATGAAGATGAATATGTCTTTGTTTTAGGATTTAATCAGGATAGTTTACCTAGAGTTAGAAAAGATATTGATTATATTCAAGATAGTATTAAAAAAGAAGTAGATATGTATTCTACTGGGTACTTAAATAATAGAGAAAAAGAAATAGCTACTTATTTCTTAAGTAGAATACCTAATTTATATTTATCATATAAATTGAATTCTGCCTTTAATGAATATTTTCCTTCTAGTTTGATTAAAGAATTGAATTTAGAAGTAATTAAAGATAATAGTGATGATTATAGATACTCTAATTTTTATAATAAAGTTCGTTTAACTGAAATGTTAGATAATTATAATTTATATAATGAAAAAGATGATTTATTAGATGTCTTAAATAGTCATTATAAAATACCTTATAATACCTATAATAATCAGTTTACAGGGATAAATAATGATTTATATATAAGAAGTATTATAAGACCATTAAGAATGTCATATACAGCTTTAAATAGTTATAATGAATGTGCTTTTAAGTATTATTTAAAATATGTTTTAAAAGTAGACTCTTTTGAAGATTCTTTTGAAGCATATATAGGATCTATGTATCATAAAATATTATCGCTATATAAGAAAACTAGTTTTGATTTTGAAGGAGAATATAATAAGTATTTAGAAAAGAGAGATTTAACATTAAAAGAAAAACTATTACTAGTAAGAATAAAAAAAGAATTACTAGAGTTTATTAATGTCTTAAAAGAACAAGAGGATTATACTACTTATCATGATGAATTATATGAACAAGAAGCTAAAGTAAATATTAATAAAAAAGTATCTATAGAGTTTGTTGGTTATATTGATAAGATAATGTATCGTAAAAATATAGAAGATACTTATTTCTCTATAGTAGATTATAAGAGTGGTACTATTGATACTCATATAGAACCAATGAAGTATGGATTACATATGCAGTTACCAGTATATTTATACTTAATTCACTATGGACATGTATTTACTAATCCAATATTTACAGGAATATACTATCAAAACATATTATTCAAGTATCCAACTTGGAGTAATAAACTAGAACAAGAACAGAAGAGTAAGTATTATTTGAATGGCTATTCTACAACAGAATTAGACATTTTAGAGAGCTTTGATAGAACTTATAAAGATAGTGAATATATTAAAAGTATGAAATATACTCCAGATAAAGGATTTGGAACATATTCTAAAGTAATTGATAATGATACTTTACTTAATTTAGTTAAATATACTAAGAATGAAATAGAAAATAAACTAGATGATATTCTAGATGGATATTTTCCTGTTAATCCTAAAGTTTATAATAAGAAAAACATTTCTTGTGAGTATTGTAAATACAAAGATATTTGTTATATGAAAGATACTGATCTAATTAATTATCCTAAAGTAGATAATTTATCTTTTTTAGGAGGTGATGAGTAATGGCTTGGACAAAAGAACAAGAATTAGCTATTAATACAGAAGGTAAAAATATTATTGTTTCTGCAGGAGCAGGATCTGGTAAAACTGCTGTTTTAACAGCTAGAGTTTTAAGAAAATTAACTCAGGGTATTCATATCAACGAATTATTAATTCTTACTTTTACTAATGCTGCCGCAGCAGAAATGAAGAATCGTATTAGAGAAGAAATAATGAATAATAAAGAATTAATAGAAGAAGCTAATTTGTTAGATAGCGCTTATATAACTACGTTTGATTCATATTCTCTATCTTTAGTAAAGAAATACCATACTAAATTAAATATTACTAATAAAATAAATATTACTGAAGCATCTACTATTGATATGATTAAGCGTGATATTTTAGATGAGATATTTGAAGAGAATTATTTAAGTCCTAAAAAAGGCTTTATGAATTTAATTAATGATTTCTGTTTAAAAAATGATAAAGATCTTCGTACTTATTTATTAAACGCTTATAAAAAATTAGAATTAAAATATGACAAATCTTTATACTTGGAAAACTATATGTCAGAAGAATTTACTGATTCTAAAATAGATGGTTTTATTAATGAATATATTGATTTATTAAAGGAAAAACAAACTAATATTAAGGAATTGTTAAAAGACTTAGTTAATTACTTTGAAGATGATTTTATTATCAAAGTAGAAGATAGTTTAAAAGAACTATTAAAAGCAAAAACTTATGATGATTTCGTAAGATTAGATATAAAAACAGTAACTGCTCCTCGTGGTAGTGATAAAATTGGTCAAAAAGTAAAAGCTAATATCTATGGACTTGCTTCTGATATTAAAAAACTATGTGTTTTTGACTCAGAAAAAGATATTAAGGAAGAAATATTAAGTACTAAAGACAATCTAAAAGTAGTAGTAAATATCCTAAAAGAATTTGATAAGAGATTAGAAACTTATAAATTAGAAAATGAAATATTTGGTTATTCTGATATTAGTAGATTAGCCATTAAATTAGTCAAAGACTATCCTGATATCAGAGAAGAAGTTACTAATAGTTTTAATGAAATATTAGTAGATGAATACCAAGATACTTCTGATATTCAAGAATTATTTATTAGCTTAATTAGTAAAGATAATACTTATATGGTAGGAGATATTAAGCAATCTATTTATCGCTTTAGAAATGCTAATCCATATATCTTTAAGAACAAATATGATACTTATAGTAATAATCCTGATTTAGGTATAAAAATAGATTTATTAAAGAACTTTAGATCTCGTGAAGAAGTATTAAATAATATTAATATGTTATTTGATTTATTTATGGATGATAAATTAGGAGGAGCTAATTATAAAGTAGGACATCAAATGGTCTTTGGAAATACTTTATATTCAGGAGAAGGCAAAACAGATCAGAATTATAATTTAGAAGTCTTAACTTATGATGATAAGAATTTGAAAGATATCACTAGTGATGAACAAGAAGCCTTTATGATTGCATCTGATATTAAGAATAAAATAGATTCGAATTTTCAAATTTTTGATAAGAAGATTAAAACATTAAGAAAAGCTAATTATAATGATTTTGTTATTTTAATTGATAAAAGTAAGAATTTTACTTTATTTAAAAAAGTATTTGAGTATTTGAATATTCCATTAAGTATTCTTAAAGATGAATCATTCAAAGAAGCAGAAGATGCAACAGCACTTAGAAATCTATTAAGACTATTAATATGTATTAAAGAAGATAAAATAGACTCAGAATTTAAATATGCTTTTACATCAGTCTCAAGAAGTTTCTTATGGAAGACAAATGATGATGAAATATATAATTATTTTATAAATGATAATTTTAAAGATTCAGATTTATATAAGAAATGCTTAGAGTTAGTAAAAGATATTGATAATATGAATCTAAGTAGTTATTTCTTATACTTAATAGATAGTTTTGATTATGATGAGAAATTAATTACTTTAGGCAACATAAAATCATTTAGAACTAGAAGTGAATACTTCTATAATCTATGTCGTAGTTATGAAAATCTAGGTAAAACTATTTATGATTTTGTAGAATACTTAAATGAATTATTTGATAATGATTATGATTTATCATTTGATACTAATACAGTAAGTAATAATAGTTGTAAAATCATGACTATTCATAAATCTAAAGGATTAGAATTTTCTATTTGTTATTATGCAGGATTATCATCTAACTTTAATACTGATGAATTAAAGGACAGAATTCTATTTGATAATAAGTATGGAATAATTCTACCTAAAGTAGATAATTATTATAAAGATACTGTCTTAAAAGTATTATTAAAAGATACAGCTAAAAAAGAAGATATTTCCGAAAGAATAAGATTGTTTTATGTCGCATTAACAAGGGCTAAAGAAAAGATGGTTATAGTTATGCCTAAACAGGAAGATGAAGAAATAGTAGATGGTTTAGTTTCTCTATATACAAGAGAAAAATATAATTCTTTCTTAAGTGTAATGAAAAGTATTTACTCAGTCTTATTACCATATGTAAAAGAATGTAATATTATTGGGACTAAAGATTATTTAGATATTAAGAAGAGTAATAAAGAACTAGTTAATATTAAAGATAATTTGGTAGTAACTGAATTATCTATTGAAAGTAACATACTAGAAGAAAAACATTATTCTAAAGATAAATTACATCTAGTAGAACCACGTGAAAAAGATTTGTTAGAATTTGGTACTAAAGTACATGAAATACTAGAAGAGATAGATTTCAATAATTATAATCTAGATAATTATAATGTTGATGATAGTATTAAGGAAAAAATCAATTCATTTGTAAATAGTGATTTCATGAAAGATAAATTAGTTTCTAAAATGTATAAAGAATATGAATTCTTATATCATGATAATAATGTTCTATCTCATGGAATTATCGATTTATTAATAGAACAAGATGATAAGATGATAATTATTGATTATAAATTAAAGAATATTGATGATGAAAACTATGATATTCAATTAAATGGATATCGTAAATACATTGAAAATAAAACTAACAAGAAAGTAGAGTGCTACTTATATTCAATAATTAATGAGAATTATCGTGAAGTAAAAGACCAGTAATGGTCTTTTTACTTGAAAAAATACAGGTTTTGTGGTATAATATGGTAACTATTGAGGGGTGGAAGTATGGCTATTACAGAAAAAGATGTTAATGACTTACTTAAAGTAATCGAGGTAGATTGTAAAGAAGCTAGATTAAAAAGAGCAGAACTTTCAAGATTAAAGAAACATCTTCATAGTGATACAGTTGAAGAAGCAATTACTGATAATAAAAATTTAAAAGTAGAAACATCATCAAATATTAGTTTAGAAGATGATGATTTTAATGATGAGATATCATTCTATTTAGATAGTTATAAAAAGCTAGATGATCAATTTACTTACGAAGATATTATTAATGTATTACCTACTAAAGATAATTATAATTATATTGATATTATTAATCGATTAATTGCTGAATCTTATAAAGAGATAAAAGAAATAAACGAATTATTAATGGAAGATGATAGCATTCCTAAAGAAGAATTAGTAGAATATAAAGCATTAATTGGAAAAGAAAAATTAAAGATTAAATATTTGCGTAAATCAATGCTTGAAGAAGAACAAACTACTATTATGGAACATAAAAATAGAATTGTTTTAGTTCCTACTATTAATGGTAATATTCGTATTATTGATGAATTAGAACATATTCCTAGTGAATACTATGATTCTTTCTTAGAACTTATTAATTCAATTATTAATGGTACTTTTAAAAATGTTAAAACTTTTACAAGTAATCCACAATTAACTGGAGTTTCAGAAGTAAAAGGTTTTAAAACAAGAGTAGTATTTTCACGACTTGATAAAAATACATATGGTTTAATAACTGCTTTTGTTAAAAAGACTGATACTGATAAACTATATAAAGAAACTTTAACAAGAAAAGTAACTCATTTTAGAGAAAATGAGTCTAAATTAAAAGAGAGAATTAAAGATAGTGAATTCATGGAATTAAATGATTTATATATTGAAGAATTATTCAACTTAATTAGTCCTAAAGAAACTGGTATAGAATTAAAGAAGGTGAATAATCATGACTAGAGAAAGAATTGAAGAATTAGCTAATTTAAGAAAAGAAGAATTGACTAAAGAATATGAAAAAGATTATCGTTATAAAGCATGTAAAGAGTATTTACAAAATAATGATATATCAAGAATAGAAGACTTTGCTAATATCGATATTTTTGAATTTTTAAGATGTGCTTACTATCTTAATGGTAGTAAGTGGAGTATAGAAGAAATAGGAGATATGTTTAATTCTTTTAAAGCATTCCTAGAAGCTACTAATACAGAAGATTTGGATGGTTTTATTAAATTAACTGTTAGTATAAATGCAGCT
This sequence comes from Bacilli bacterium, assembly GCA_017432665.1. Lineage (GTDB taxonomy): Bacteria > Bacillota_I > Bacilli_A > RF39 > UBA660 > UBA3789. The sequence continues at coordinate 2,365 of JAFRIS010000038.1, read as the reverse complement.
GGTAATATTGATAACGTCATTAACTTTTTAGCGGGTCATAATGTATTTAAAAGTGCTATGGGATTATCAGGAATGATAGAAGAAAATAAGTCTTATATGAAAACTATTAGAGACTTAAAAAAAGTCAATAGATGCAGTGATGTCAATTTGGTTAATTACTTTAAGCTTTATAAAGAGCAAGGTTCTAAATTTTTACAATTAATCGCAATTTATATGGCTCATAGAACAATGAAACTAGAAGCCGACTATATTAATAATGAATTAAATGAACTAAAAAATAAACATAAAGCTTTAGTAATTAAAAAAGTATATAAAGATCATTATGATACTAGTTTGTTACTTAGGGATGTTAGTGTAATAAAAAAATTTGTAGATGAAGAAGAGAAAAAGGAAAGACAACATTTAAAAAATAGTAATAAAGAAATATTTAATATTAATAATTCTTTATCTTTACTTGATAAAGGATTAGAAACCGAGGAAATAACTAATGCTCGAGAAATAGTTAATAAAATTAAAGACTTAGAACTTAAATATGCTGTCTTAGAATTAATATCTGAACATAATAGTAAATACCATGAGAAGTTAGATGAAGAGCTAAGTCATTTAAATAAGAATAATAAAATTAAATATCAAGCTTTATTAAATGATTATGGTATTACTAATGGTTCTCATCAAATAGAGAGAATTATGGGTAATAGCCTAGAAGATGTAGAAGCTATGTTAAAAATTATTACTAAGTTTGATTTGACTACTGAACAAGTTATAAAGATACTCAGAAATAGTAATTTAGATATTGTTTTACAAATAAAAGAATATATGGATAAAGGTTATTTGAGTATTGAATTTATTATAAATAATATTGATATGTTTTATAAGAATTCTACTAAGTATCAAGTTTATAATGAAAACTTAAAAACATTAAATAACTATAATATTAATCCTAGTATTTTCTTTTATTCAATTAGAATTCTATTTGATAATACTCTTTTGTTGAAAAAAAATTTAGAGTTATTAAATGGCTATAATTTACTTAACTCATTGAAAACTACTAGTAATTATGAATTTTTAAGTAATGATAAATTATATTTGATAATTGATAAACTAATTGAACTTGGTTATGAAAACTACTTAGAAGAAGACTTAAATTTACTTAATAGTGATAAGTTACTAAGACTTGAAGCTTTAAAAGCATTTGAAGTAGAAATTAGTAATAAAGAAGAATTAGACGGGGTTCTTACTAGAAAATTCTATATTGCGGATGAAGATTTACTTGATTATCTTCCTGGTAGTATTATTTTAGATAATAAAGTAGACTTAGATAGTGTTAATTTAGATGATTATAGAGACACTTCTAGAGCTTATAATATCAATGGTACATTAATATCTATTAATAAAGTAAATAGGCTTTTAGAAGACGGAAATTCCATCTATAATGCAATATTTTCTGAAATGAGATTAAATAAAGAAGAATATGATAGTATAATTAGCTATTTAAAGGGAAATACTTATCATAAATAAATTGACAATATAGCTTGTTCATGATACAATCTATATGTTTGACGCCTCATGCTCAAACCGCATTGAAAAGGTAAAAACACATATGTGTACCTTAAGAGCGAGTCTTGTATTAAAAAAAGGAGGTAAAATATGACTGCTGTAATTAAAGTTGGTGGTAAGCAATACTATGTTACTGAAGGTTCAGAAATCTTTGTTGAGAAACTTGAATGCAATGAAGGTGATGTAGTAAACTTTGAACAAGTATTAATGCTTGATTCAAAAGTTGGAAATCCTTATCTAACAAATGTTACTGTTCAAGGAGAAGTTCTAAAGAATGGTAAGAATAAGAAGATTAAAATCTTCAAATATAAGAATAAGAATAGATCTAACCGTAAAAAACAAGGACATAGACAACCTTATACCAAAATTAAGATTACTAAGATTAATGGATAATTATGATTACTGTTAATGTAGTAAAAGAAAATAAAAAATATAAAAAGATTACTATACTTGGTCATGCAATGTATGATGAGTATGGTAAAGATATCGTGTGTAGTGCATGTAGTAGTATTGTTACAACAACAGTAAATGGTATACTTGCACTAGATAAAGGTAGTCTAAGTTATTTAGTTGGCAAGAAGGGTATGACTATTGATATTAAAAATGAAGATCATACTACTCAAGTATTAATTAATAACATGGTTAGACTTTTAAAAGATTTAGCTGGAAAATATCCAGATAATATTGAAGTTAAGTAAGGAGGAGAATTATGAAATTTTTAAAATTAGATATTCAATTATTTGCTCACCACAAAGGGCAAGGATCAACATCTAATGGTCGTGATTCTGCAGGACGTAGACTTGGAGCT